>NZ_JAYJLK010000005.1:0-95432 GCF_051948795.1 Acinetobacter sp. Lyrl_1 | reverse complement strand
TGGTGGCTTGAGTATCGGCTACTTTAAAGTTAATTTCGCCCGAACATGGGAATTTGGCAATCATTTCTTCGACTAGATTTGATAGCGATTGTCCTGTTTCAGACAATACCGAAACCGCCAATAGCCATGGAATCATGCCGCTGTCACAATAG
Source organism: Acinetobacter sp. Lyrl_1 (assembly GCF_051948795.1). NCBI lineage: Bacteria > Pseudomonadati > Pseudomonadota > Gammaproteobacteria > Moraxellales > Moraxellaceae > Acinetobacter > Acinetobacter sp. Lyrl_1. The sequence continues at coordinate 95,280 of NZ_JAYJLK010000005.1, read as the reverse complement.
GCAAAATCACGGAAATAGTGGTGTGCACTCATTTCACCGCCGTAAACGGCATTGTGTTCACGCATTACATCTTTAATAAAGGCATGTCCAGATTTAGATTGAATCGCTTCACCCTGATATTGCGCGACTACATCAAAGGTATTCCAGACCAAGCGCGGGTCATGCACGATTTTTTCGCCTGTTTGTTTGAGCAAAAACGCCTGTGCCAATAAGCCGACAATATAATAGCCTTCAATAAACTGGCCTTTTTCATCGAATAAGAAACAGCGGTCAAAGTCACCATCCCACGCAATGCCCATGTCGGCTTGATGCTCTAATACGGCATTGCGGGTGCTATCACGGTTTTCCACTAAAATTGGATTCGGGATACCATTGGGGAAAGTACCATCGGCATCATTGTGAATTTTGACCAATTCAACAGGAATATTCAGGGCTTTGAATTTTTGCTCAATTGCATCGACTACATGTCCTGCAGCGCCATTGCCTGCATTCATGACCAGTTTCATTGGGCGAATTTTGCTAGGCTCGATATACGTCATTAAATGGTCAATAAATTCAGGCAAAATATTGTAGCTTTGAGTGCTACCTTTGTGCTCAACTGGGGTAAATTCACCCGATTCTGTCAAAGCCTGAATGTCTTTTAAACCTGTATCGGCACTAATCGGACGTGCATTTTCACGTACCAGTTTCATGCCGTTGTAGTCCATGGGGTTATGGCTAGCAGTCACTTCAATGCCACCTTGCACGTCTAAATGGAAAGCTGCGAAATAGACTTCTTCTGTACCTGTCATGCCTAAATCTAGCACATTGACCCCTGCATCATTTAACCCACGAATGGTGGCTTGCTTTAAGCTTTCGCTGCTGAGACGGATATCGCAGCCAATTGCAACGGTTTTGGGTTGGTAAATTTGTCCGTAAGCACGACCAATTTTATAGGCAATCTCTTCATTGAGTTCTGTGCCCAATTTTCCGCGAATGTCATAGGCTTTAAAACAAGTGAGTTTGCTCATGTATTATCCTGAATATTTGGAAAAGTCGTATTGCTGCCTATGATAATCGAACTATGTGCAATGTGCTGTACAGAATAGAAGATCAATTGCTTGAAGATGTTTCAGGTCATTAACCGTGTGTGGGGCTGTTGCAAGATGGAGCAGGTCAAAGACCATGGATGAGAAAAGGTGTTGTGATGGCAAGGGTGTTTTTTATTGAGTGAAGTTGGTTAAAATACGGCTCAGACTTATGTGTTCGATATGATTGAAGATGAAATTACAGAAAAGTACTTTAGAGCCAGAGCAGAAACTTTCTGCGCCACAGAAAAAATTTCAGAAATTATGTCAAAAAATTGAGCAGGAACAAGTACGTTTGAATGAATGGCAGACCGCACAAGCCGATATTCAGGCACGGGCCAGCCGAGAAATTTTACCAACCTATACGCAATTGCGTGAAATTATATTTCAGCAAATTCAACAATTGCTTCAGCAAAAACAACAAAAAATGACGGCAGCCCAACAAACTAAACTTGCTCAAAAAATTGAGCAACTCAGTTTACAGCTCTTAGATTCGCAGCAGATGTCTGCCGAACAAGTTCAGTTTTTAACAGAATTGCTGAATCATTATGGCTATGATTTTGAGCGGCCAGACTTAGATGATCTAGATGAGATGTTTGAGGCTAAAACTGAGTCTGAGTCCGCAGAAGAAAACTTTGAGCAAGGTGGTTTTGAAGATGATGCTTCTGAACAAGAACGACTAGCACAGCTCAAGTTGGACAGTTTGAAACATTTTCTCTGTGAAGAATATGACCTAGATCTAGATTTTTTTGATTTTCAGCATGACCCATTAGATTTAGATGATTTTATAGAAAAATTTGAACAAAAAATGCAAGATCAAGAGGAGCTAGATTTTTTAAGTCAGTTGAGTGGTGCTCAAAAAGCTTTTGCCGAACAGCAAATTGCCCGTGAAAAAGCCAAAGCAGCAAAAAAACAGCAACAGCGTGAAGAAGCAAAGAAACTGGCAAATCAGTCCATCAAAACGATTTACTTAAAAATTACAGCGTGGATTCACCCAGATCGTGAGCAAGATGAGCAGAAAAAACAAGAAAAAACCGCATTGATGCAGCAAGCCAATCAAGCTTATGAAGCCAATGATTTATTGAGCTTGCTAAATTTGCAAATTCAGTTGGGTCAGCAGCACAATCTATCTTTCGCCAATCAACAATTAAAAGCGTATAACCTGCTTTTAGAAGAACAGTTAGAAACTTTACAAATGCAAGTAGATGACATTATTTACTCTTTTAATTGGAGTCAGTTTTTATATTCTAACCGTAAAATTAAAGTGCAAGATTTGTATCGAAAATATGAGCAAGACTATCGGCATGCCCAACAAAAATTAGCTCGAGCACAAGAGATACTGGAAAAATATCAAGACCTTAAACAATTAAAGCAATTGATGCGTAGTCAATATGTGTGGGAAATGCATGCTGTGGTGATGTAGACATACTGAGGTTTGGCTTTGAATGTTTATGCAAAAAGTAGTCTTTATTTACAATATTCCTTTTGAGTGAATCCAAGTTATGCTCAGGTTGGGCCGTTCGGCTACTATTCTGAATTGACACCTTTGTCCGTTGTAATTGTATAAACATTTTTAGTGTCTGGTAATTATGTCCTCATTGATCAATTTTCTATCTCGCTTTAGTACAGCAACTCTTCAGCGCAGTCTTAGCTATGCTAAACGCATTGATAGGGAAACGATTGAGTTCTTTGAGGAAAAAGACGGGGTTACGATGTATGCCCAAATTGAAGGGACAGATTATTACGATACTGCAATCACCTATAATCCCCAAAAAGACCGTTTAATCGATGACGACTGCACTTGTCCGGTTGGATATAACTGTAAACATGCTGCTGCTTTAGCGCGGTTATTCTTTCAGGAATATCGCCAGGAATTTCAGCAGCGTTATGCTGACTCTCAATCCCCGCAGGGAATCGCAAAACGCCTACGGGGGGATGATCAGGCACAGCGCTGGTTGAATGATTTTAAACGGTATTTACAACAGACTGAACCAGAGCAATCTGTCAAAACAAACAATTATTTAATTTACCTGTTAGATCAGTCTGTCAGCTTAAAGAAATTGACAGTTGATGTTCAGAAGGCCAGACGCAATAAAAACGGCTCAATTGCGGGGGAAAGTTATTATACCCAATATGAAAATATCACCAGAAAGCATCTGACTTTACCTGAACAAAAACGACAATTATTTAACCAGATTTATTATTATGCCAAAATAAACAGTGACGAACGTTTTTATCAAAGCAATCTTGATATCTCCGGAATTTTATTGGAGCATTTCAAATCTTTTATTCAAAGTGGCGATGTGTACTGGCAAAAAAAGAGCCATACTGCACTTCAATGGTCAGAACAAGGCTATCACATCGAACTGATCTGGCAACAAGGTGTAAACAAACAGACAGAGCATTTAAATATTGAATTGGTCAATGGTGATATTCGACTCGATTTAAAATCAAATCCACATATCCAAATTCTCGCTAGCCAGCCACCGTGTTATGTGGATATTCAACAGAACACGGTGGGCCAGTTATATGGTGAATATACGGCAAATCTTCTGTACCATTTTTTACAGATGCCTGATCTTCCATCTATGCTCTTGCCAGAGTTTGAGAAACTGACTCATCAATATTCAGACGTGAAAAATCTGCCTCAGCCCGAGTCTATTCAGCATATTGATGTCCTTGAGGGTAGTCCCCAGCCAATTTTACGCTTCGGTGTTTTAGATAAATTTGATTGGAAATGGGAAGAGTCTGTTTGTGCTGAAATTGAATTCTCCTATGCAGGCGGGCGAATTAAAGCAGGTACATCAGGTGACAGTTTCATTGGTGAGCAGCATGACAAAATGGTGCGACAGCTTCGGGACTTAGTTCAGGAACAACAGTCAATCCAGCGTTTACAGCTATTGGTTGAATCACTGAAGTGGGTGAAAGATCTTAGTTATGACCAGCAATTAAAACTGGATAAACAACGTCTCGATTCTATGGTTTTTGCTTTCTATGGAGACTGGATCAAACAGCTGATGCCCATCAATCAAATTGAGTTGATGGGCTGGCAGATAGAGCATCTGGAAAACAGCCCCTTTAACCTGCAATATGTTGAAAATTTAAAGATTTCTATCACTGAATCTGAAGGCCAGCAGGACTGGTTCAATATCGGGGCGACGGTTCAAGACAGTGCAGGCAATTCTTATAATTTACTTGATGCGCTCGTAGCTTTGGTGCGAGTAAATCCTGATTTACTTGATCCGCGGACTTTTATTCATCTGCATGACAGTCAAATTTTCACCGTGAAAACTGCAGTTGATCAACCTGATTTGGCGCTATCCGCTAGGGATATTAAGCCGGTATTATTGCATTTGCAGAGCATTTTACAGCAAGAAGAGCGCAGTATTGATCGCTATGATGCGAGTCAATTATTAGAATTGCAGCATAATCTTGGGATGACATGGCAGGTCAGTGATCGCCTGCAGAAATTTGTACATAAATTCAAACAAGGCTATCAGCAACAACTGCCAACACCACAAGGTTTTCAGGGGGAGTTGCGTCTATACCAGCAGCAGGGCTTAGGCTGGTTACAGTTTTTAAGGGAAACCCAGCATGGCGGGATTCTGGCAGATGATATGGGCTTGGGGAAAACAGCACAAACTTTAGCCCATTTACTCATGGAAAAGCAGGCTGGATATTTGCAGGATAGTCCCGCCTTAATTGTTGCACCCACATCGCTGATGCATAACTGGTTCAAAGAAGCGGAGAAATTTACCCCAGAGCTCAAGGTATTGCTGCTACAGGGGCCCGATCGCCATCAGTATTTTGAGCAGATTCCGCACTATGATATTGTGTTAACCACCTATCCGCTTCTGGCGAGAGATGAAGAGCAACTAAAGCAATATGAATATCATCAACTCATTTTGGATGAGGCGCAGAATATCAAAAATCCGCGCGCCAAAGCTGCACAGGTAGTACGGCAATTAACAGCGCGACATCGTCTATGTCTAACCGGTACACCTATGGAAAATCATTTGGGTGAGCTGTGGGCACTATTTTATTTCCTGATGCCAGGATTTTTATATTCACAAGAAATTTTTAATAAAAAGTACCGTCATCCGATTGAAAAGCGCGGTGATGAGCAGTTAAGACAAAAGTTGGTCAACCGGATTAAGCCCTTCATTTTACGTCGCTTGAAAACTGACGTAGCCAAAGAGTTGCCAGAAAAAACCACGATTGAAGTCAATATTGATATGAATGACCAGCAATCCAAGTTATATGAGGCTGTTCGTGCCACGATGCAGGCAAGCATTCAGAAAATTGTGGCAGAAAAAGGCTTTAAACGTAGTCAAATTCAAATTTTAGATGCCTTACTGAAGCTACGTCAGGTGTGCTGCCATCCTAGCTTACTAAAGCTGGATTCAGTGAAAATTGGGCAGGCGCATTCTGCCAAACTTGAACAGTTGATGGATATGGTCGTTCCAATGGTGGAAGAGGGGCGAAAAATTCTTATCTTCTCTCAGTTTACCTCAATGTTGGAACTGATTGAACAACAGTTCCATCACGCAGAAATTGGCTATGTGAAGCTGACTGGAAAGACCAAAAAGCGAGATGAAGTCATTACAGCGTTTCAGTCTGGACAAGTGCCGGTATTTTTAATCAGTCTGAAAGCAGGAGGGGTCGGTTTGAATCTAACTGCCGCAGATACGGTCATTCACTATGATCCATGGTGGAACCCTGCTGCTGAAGATCAAGCTTCAGATCGTGCATGGCGGATTGGACAGGACAAGCCGGTATTTGTCTATAAGCTGATTACTAATAAAAGCATAGAAGAAAAAATTCTTGCCTTACAGCAAAATAAAGCAGAACTGGCACACTCTATTCTAAGTACAGATCATGAAGGCGAAGCGAAACTGACGGAAAATGACGTGATGAACTTGTTTGAGAAATTTTAGTTTGGTTTCAGATTACCCTAATCATCTGTAAGTATCTGAAAGTCCGGATGCAATTTTTTCCAATGTTCTCTTAATTTTTCTTTATGAACAGAAATCATAGGTAAGTCTAGTAATAGCACTGGCCATACCGACCGTGCTTTGTCCATGATCGCGTGAAGTTGTTTTTCAATAACACGCCATGGAACACCGACTTTTTCAGCCCATTGTTCAAAGTGTTTCATCTCAGCTAAATACCAATCTTTATTTTTGGCAAGATTTAAGGCGAAATGACGCTCATTTTCAATATATACACTTGTCATCAATATATCGTATGCAGGGGATAATCTTGGCGTTGTTTTATCGTGATAAATCATACTCCAGTTCTTTAAGTGTGCATCTCCATTGGCGAGTAAAATATTGACGAGTAAACGGCTGGCAAATTGCTGAATATCAAAAATTTTGTTATCTGAATAGTGATAAATGATCTTACCGATCTGCTCATAATTTGTGGTGCTGTATTTCTGGTGTGGATATGAACCAAAGATCTGAGCAAAATCTTCAATATGAATAAGCTCTGTAGTATTAGCAGTACTCTGCCTATCGAATCTCTTAATTGCAAAAGCATATTGCTCTTGGGGTAGATTTAATGGTGGAAGGTCTTGTAAGAGTGCCATATCTACCAAACGAATCTCTGGGATATCTATTCCGACCATTTTGGCAAGGATCATCATAGAGTATTCATTCAGCGGAACAAAAGCATGTCTGGTAGAAGGAGTTTTGACAATCCAATCACCGAGTAGGCTGGATTCCGTTGCCTGTGCTAATGTAAAACGCCCATCTTTGGCTTTCATGGAAAACTTCATTTGGACGCCAGCCAAGGAAAACTTATTATTTGTCCGAATCTCTTGTTTTAATATCTGATCTGGATTCGAGATCTGAAGCTTAAATTTTATTCCATCTGGGATTTCTTCTGGATCTACTGGGGTTGCAATCAGTGCCCCAGGTAAGTCATGACCTAAAGCTGCCAATAACTGAAATTCATTGTCTATATGTATTTTGAGGCTTTGTGCTATGAGTTCGCGTAATGCACCTTCTGGTAGCAGATTTGATAGCAAGGGGTGTAAGCGCTGATGTGTAACATAGGTCTTTTCTAAAATCTTATCCGCTTGAGGATATAAAGGGGAAGTAAGCAAGCTCAAGGTCGGACGTTGCTGATCCAAGTGAAAAGAATCTGTGAAAACCAGAATATTTTTTCCGCTCTGAAATCCTGCCAAGTATCCAACGACAACGTGATGTAATGTTAATTTCAGGACTGCAACAGTATTCATGGTTCCTCTCCTCCGAGAAGACCTTTCCATGGGTTAGACATTAAGTCATCTTGATCTTCAATAGTGACTTTAATTTCATCATTCAATAATTGTCTAATCAAATGAACCTTATCATCTGGGATGAGCATCAGTTGAGCATTTAGTCCTGCCGCAATAATTTCTAAGGTATCTAATCGAGGATTGCCTTGACTTTCCAGTTTTTGGTACTGCTGTCTTGAAATGCCTGTACGTGATTGCATATCAACTTGCTTTAAACCCAATAGGGTTCGTCTTTTTTTGACTTGCTGTAGTAAAGACTTATTTGGTGTAGACATATTTATTGCTTTTTGGTGGTATAAGAAGCATATTAGTTGCTTTTTTATTAAGAAGCAATGACAGAAATTATTAACAGGCTCCGCGGCATCAATATTTAGGATTTAGGCAAGCTGATCTTGTTTAACATAAGCCACTTAGTAGTAGCTAATACTATCTTTTGTTTTGGAGTTTTTTTTATCTTGTATGATTGATACTCTGGAGCATCATCTACACGGTTTTTTGTTCACAGTTTTGAAAGAGCACTTTTGTAAACTTACTTTTTTAAGTATAAAAATTTCTTATGAAGTAAAATATTGAATAAAACAACAATAAAAAAGCCCCAGTCATTTAACTGAGGCTTTTAGAATCTGGAGCGGGAAACGAGACTCGAACTCGCGACCCCAACCTTGGCAAGGTCACCGAGATTTATTCCATTAAATGACCTTAATTATAAGTATATGATTTAATTACTGGTATATAGTTTTTGGTGGAGTAAAATTTTGATCAATTTAGATCATTTAATGTGGTTTTGGTCACTTCATTTTAGGCATTTTAGTTTATAAAAGTCACCTATGTTTTGATGCTGATTTTCGTGAGAAATAATAACAATATATAGTTTAATATAATGATTATTAATTATTTATAAATCGACTAGGCTTTGTTGCATAAAGATTTTAAAGATAGAGCTTTCCTAAGTTGTTTAAATTTAAGTGACAACTTGGGTATGAGCTCGGCCTAATTCCATAAATTTATTTAATACTGCCACACGTGCATGAATCTCATTCACCTGGCTTTGAAAACTCCGTGCACTGAGTTTATCTCCCAATAATTTGATGCAATGCATCTTGGTTTCTACCAAGCTTCGGCGATGATACCCAGACCACTTTTCCAAATTGCTCTTCCTAGGCATTTAACCGTTTTCAACAATTCATTTCTTTCTAAAGATCTCAGCTTTTTGTCTTTCCAGGGCTTCGCATTTTTTCTTGGCGGAATCACCGCATGTGCCTGTCGATCTAAAATGACTTGTCTGCAGTGCTTCGTATCGTAAGCACCATCGGTATAGACCGAATCAATTCGTTCATCTAAAGGAATTTGAGCAAGTAAATCACCGAGTACTTGCGAATCGCTCACATTATTTGTAGTAAGCTGTACTGCACGTATTTGCAGGGTTTCAGCATCGATACCAATATGCAGCTTACGCCATTGGCGATGATATTCAGGTCCATGTTTCCTACGTTTCCATTCACCTTCACCTAGAAACTTCAAGCCAGTTGAGTCTACAAGTAGATGTAACCCATCACTATTTTTTTGATAGCTAATCGCAATATCAATATGTTTTTGTCTTCGACAAAGCGTACTGTAATCTGGCGCTGTCCAACTTAATCCACATAGTTTAATCAGGCTTTGAACAAAACCTGTGACCATGCGTAGAGAGAGTCTGAATAAAGATTTGATCATTAAACAGCATTGAATAGCGGTGTCTGAGTAAGTTTGACTTCGACCTTGCTTGCCTTGTGATTGTGCATACCACTGAGTGTTTGGATCGAACCAAATAGCAATATTCCCACGATTAATGAGAGCTCTGTTATATGCGGGCCAATTGGTTGTGCGGTAGATTTTGTGTGTAGGCTTCTTCATTTGAAAATTATATTGCTGAAGAAGCCGTCTATGCTAGGTTTGTGCAACAAAGTCCTAAAACGAAAAGAGAAACTTATACAACTCAGAAAAATTGTGGAACAGGATTATGAGGACTATTCACAATGACTAATAAAAGGATGTTCGATTAGGTATTGAATGAATACCTAACCGATAAAAAGCTTCCACTGTTTAATTAAGCATTCTCAACTTGATTGACAGTTTGGGCTGGTTGAGTAGTAGCATTCACTTTACGCGGTGCTGTTTCTTTAATGAAGAAACTAATGACCATACCGATTAATGCACCAACAAGGCTGAGATAAAAAATATTTTGAATACCATAATTTTCAGCAATTATTCCAGAAAGAACAGGGGCAATGCCTCCACCAAAGATTTCACCGGCACCCACAACTAAGCCAATTGATGAAGCTACAAGACCAGCCGGTGCTGACTCAGCAGCGATTGGACCTGAAAGTAAAGCAATTAAACCTAAACTAAAGAATGACAAGACGAACAGTAAGCCAAATAAGCTCATAACTGTCGCAGGAGCGTTAGCAAATAAGTAGATAAAAATCGCCGATCCAAGGAAGCTCAGAATAGAGGCCGCACGACGACCGATCCAATCAGAGAACGTTGGTACTAAAAACTGACCTAGAAAACCACCAAAACCAATCGCTGAAACAACGATACCCATATCCTGAGGAGTAAGCTTTAAATAGTTTTCTAAATAAAGCGGAACCATCGCACTAATTACAAATACACATGACATGGTACAAAATAGTCCAATCATACTCAGTAAAATATTACGGGTTTTAAGTAGTGCGAACCAATTTACTTTTTCTTTAGACTCCGCCTGTTTTTCTAAAATTAACAGTTGACCGCCTTGAGTTTGTTCAGGTTCGCGTAGTACAAAAAATAAAAATACAGCTAGAATAAAACCTGGAATTGCAACGACCCAAAAAACTTCACGCCAGGAAGGAACTACTAGCATGAGTTGGGTTGCAATGATTGGACCTAATCCTAAACCAAATAAGGCAAAACCACTTTGTTGTAACCCTTGTAATGCGCCACGACGAGAAGGTTTTGCTGCAACTGCTGTTGCTGCAAAGCTTGTAGGACAAAATGCACCTTCAGACACGCCCATTAACGCTCGGATTAAGATTAAACTAGTAAGACCCATGGCCGCACCAGAAAATCCGGATGCTAAAGAAAAAACAATTAAAGATAGGATTAAAATTTTGCGATGACCGATCTTATCAGAAAGTCGTCCTGCAAAAATGGCGAATATCCCCCAAGTGATACCTAGGGCACCGAAAATCATACCTACATCTTGATAATTTAATGAGAGGTCTCGCATGATTGAAGGCAATAATGGTGCAATAATCCACCGATCTAAGCCGACTAAACCAAAACCTAAGGTCAGAAGAAGTACTATCTTCCATTCATAGGAAGTATCCCATTTTTGTGTATTCATTATTAATTTCCTTTTAAATGAATTTAGAAAAAGAATGTCAAATCAAGAGAGTAAGAAAGCTGGTCATCTTCGGTGCCATTAATCAGAGGCGGTAAAGTATGATGTGGGGAAGCAAAAGGTTTACTACCTCCGCTATACCAGTCGTAACGGATCTCGGGACGTACACGCAAGTAAGGTTTCGGGTTCCACGTCATATTTGCGGTGACAGCTTTATAGATACCGTCGTAGGGAACGAGAACGTGAACACCATCAGTGTCAAAATACTCTGCTCGTATCGCTGAACTTAGTTGCGGATTAAAGTTATGCTTATAGCTCACATTAATGCCTTGCCATGATGCATCTTTACCGCCATTCGCAGGTACCCCGAACGGTTCAGCATTAAACACGTCAGCCAACAAAGCTTTTTCTTGATAACCATAAGATGCTTCAGCAGTCACACTGTTTTTTGGATTAAGAAATTTGGTAACTGTCAAATAACTTTGATAACGATTGAGTTTTTTATCCTTGGCCAACTCTGAACTCGCAGGAATTGGTGATCCACAACCACATTTATCAAAAGAATCATCTGCGCCATTACCAAAGATATTTTCAAAATCTACCCACGTTGAAAAATCTTTACTACGCCAGCGTAAATTTGCAATAATATCCCAATCCTTGTTTGGATCTTGTAAATTGTTATAACCTCGCACAGCACCTAACTCATACGAAAGTTTGGCACTATCAGGTTCATTAAAAATATGACTACTCCACAATGCACCGACATGTTTGGCTGGACCATGAATAAAACTATATGGATGAGTATAGAAAGTAGTTGGTGCAGGAGCAGGAAGAGCGAATCCAATTTCATTTGCGAGAGGGGTATGGAATAAACCTACCATTAAATTACTACCACCCAACACAGGAAGATAAAGCTCAGCATAGGCTTGGGTCAAAGAAGCATACATATCGGATGAACCAAAGTTACCGACTTTGTTGCTGCCCCAATCATCGTCTAGTCCGTAAGTACGGAAGAAGAAATTATCCGCACCATACATTCCCGTGATATTAAAGCCCCAGTCAAAGTCTTTAGGCATAGCACCAGGAAATGCCCCAACCCGACTCACGATATTACTATTAACCTTTTTCTCAATCATGATGGCTGCCTGGTCAAGTGTTACACCATCATCACGACGAATAATAGTGGCAGGAGTTAATTGTCCACCATGATTGCTATCAGCGATACTGGTCTGAACCCAGCCTGTAACTTTGATATCAAGATCATTTTCATTAATTGATTTAAATAACCAGCCTTGTGGCTCGACAGCAGGTTCTTCCGCGTGTGTAGTAGCATTAGCAAATAACATTGCTAAGATAAGGCTACGGAGTTGTGTTGATTTTTTCATTCAGCATCTCTACTAGCTTCAGGGACTACCATGTCCCCACTTTTTTATAACTGTACGTATTACGAACATTGTTCTCTATCCGTACAATGTTCATTCAATGCAAAAGGGAGAACCATGTCAAGTTCGCTTAATGACAAGGACTATGTTGCTTCGTTAGAAAAAGGCTTATTAGTACTGAATTTGTTTAATGAAAATAAGAGGAAAATTACACTATCTGAAACGGCAAATTTACTTGATATGACCCGTGCAACAGCTAGACGATTTTTAAAAACTTTGGAAATCTTAGGATATTTAGAAAGTGACTCTAAATATTATTGGCTAACTCCTAAAGTATTAAATTTAAGTAAGGCTTTTTTAACTTCTGATAGTTTTTATAAAATTGCACAATATTATGTGAAACAACTCGCTATTAAAACAGAAGAGACTAGCTATATATGTATTAAAAATGGTTTTTTAAGCACCGTTATTGCTTGTGAGCCAGTAAAAAGAAAGATGCAAGTGAATATACAGTTAGGTGATATAGAGCCGCTTTGGAGTTCGTCTTCAGGACGGATTTTTTTGGCTCATATGCCGCAAGAGGATATTGATAGATATATAAAAAATGTGGATTTTAATCATGTTAATGAGTTTTCTGTTAGTCATCCATCTGTTTTGATTAGCGAGCTTAAAAAAGTTAAGGATCAAGGTTATTGTTTCGTAAACCAAGAGCAAGAAAAATCTTTAGTCAGTTTATCAATACCATTAAGAAACTCACAGGGTAATTTAATCGCTACATTGAATATAACAGGGGCAGATAGTCGTTTTAGTCAAGTAGATATAATACGAAAATTGGAATATATGTTTCAGGTTTCAAATGAAATTAAAAATAATATGACTGTTTGATTCGTATTTTCTATTTATTACGGCTTTGTTGCATAAATATGTAAGCATCTGATTTAAATAAATTTAATTTTGGATCAAAAAAATAATCAAAACTTTTAAAATCATATAGTTATGAAATCTTTGTGCAACAAAGCCATTTATTACAGGAAGAAATGAATTTCTCATTCTCTTAAAAATACATGAAATTTCATGTTTAATGAAAAGGATTTTTATGGATTGTTTGCATAATGCAAACATTCATGTTGCGAGTTCGTAGATTGTCTTGGGGTGAGGTTTAACGTAATTTCGAATTGTCAAAGAACAAGACCGCATTTGTGAACGTTGAGTAAGGAAACGAAAATGACTGTATATACAACCAAGTTTGGTAGTTTGGATAACTACGAAAAAGGGTCAATCCAATTGGTTTCAGGTGAAGCCACCAATTATGCTTTTTCCAATGTTTTTGAAGTTGCTGCTAATGCACAGCCCTATGAAAAAACTGTAGTAGGTAAAAATCTAAAGTTTGTTATTGAGTCTGTTAAGGCAGATGGTGTCTCACCTTGGTATACCGCTTCACATGATGAATTCGTGATCGTACTGGATGGTGAGGTACGAGTAGATTTTCTTAAGTTAAATGAAGAATTAGTTTCTCCAGCACAGGAAGGCACACATTTAGCAGGTGATAAACCTAATGGTAAGGCAATGGGGTATGCATTGCTTAAACAAGGTCATCAAGCAATTTTACCAGCAGGTTCAGCTTATCGTTTTGAGACATCCAAGCCAGCAGTATTGCTTATTCAAACTATTCAGGGACCCCTCTCATTAGAAAAATGGAATGAGATTTGTATTAAGTAATCAAGGAGAAGAGAGAGATGACTTCAATGTTAAAGAAATTTGAAGATGCTGGCGTAAAAATTATTAGTCATGATGTGATTACAGGCTATTCTACTTTTCAGTTAGGTAAGTTTACGTTTAGTCGTGATGAGTATTTTGCAAAAATTACCTGGGAAGCTAAAGGACAAGAATTTTCCCATTTAATGTCAGCGGATGCTTTCTTAAGAGCAGTCATGCGTGATGTAGCCTGGGGGTTCTTCTATGGTTGGGTGAACTTCGATCATGTGATTGGTACACAAAACCATTATGGCAGCGTTGATTTATATGCTGGAACCTTTAATGGTGTTCTTAAAAATGCTGGCGTTGATTATGTTGAAAACTTTGAAACACCTTTAATCATGGCAACTTTTAAGGCGATTTTACATGATTGGGTAAGTGAAGGTTTTGACCCATTTGCAGCTCCAGAAGAAACTGGCAGTGCTTTTGGTCGTAAGCATGGTGATAATGAGGCTGCTATCGACCGTTATCGTATTGCGACAAAACGTATGCCAAGTTTGCCAGGTGATTCTCCATTAAGAGATGATTTACCAGTCAATCGTCATTTTGAAGATGTAGTTCAAGATGAACCATTTATCCACTGTGAACCTGGATTTGAAGGGCAGCTCGGCGGTTTTAACTTATTTAAATATTTATCGCGTTCGGATGTTACTTGGAATCCTTCGGTAACTTCAGTTTGTAAAGAAAGTCTATTCTGTCCAACAACTGAAGAGTATATCTTACCAATTTTCCATGGTAATGACCGTGTTGAGTGGTTCTTACAATTCTCGGATGAAATTACCTGGGATATCGCCGACAAAATTGATGGTAGTCCAATTGCGCGTGTAGTCATGAAACCAGGTGATATTTGCGCAATGCCAGCCAATATCCGCCATCAAGGTTATTCAACAAAACGTTCGATGTTGTTGGTTTGGGAAAATGCTACGCCTAATCTGCCAGAAAAATATGAATCAGGTGAATTATCACCTTATCCAATCGATTTCTCATAATTCCTTATAAAAGGGCTTTACAGCCCTTTATCACTCTATTTAGGTATATAAATTATGAATACGCAATTATGTGTTGATGGAAAAGTCACGCCTGAACTAAATATGGGAACGATTAATACGCAATTATTTATTGATGGCCAATTCGTACCTGCGAAAAGTGGCGGTACGATTGATGTATTGAATCCATTTAATGGTGAACTTATTACAAAAATTGCAGCTGCAGAAGCAGAAGATGTAGATATTGCTGTAGCTGCTGCAAAACGTGCTTTTCCAATCTGGTCTGCCATGGCGGCAGCTGATCGTGGCAGACTCTTGTTAAAATTGGCTGATTTAATCGAAGAGCATACAGAAGAATTAGCACAACTAGAATCTCTAGATACTGGGCACCCTATCCGTGATTCTAGACGCTTGGATGTTCCACGTACTGCAGCTTGCTTCCGTTATTTTGGCGGTATTGCCGATAAGATTGAAGGCTCAGTCATTCCGGTAGAATCTGGTTTTTTGAATTATGTATTGCGTGAACCAATCGGTGTAGTTGGGCAAATCGTCCCTTGGAATTTTCCATTGATGTTCACCAGTTGGAAATTAGGTCCTGCTTTAGCTGCTGGTAATACAGTAGTACTCAAGCCATCTGAGCTTACTCCCTTATCTACTCTTAAAATCGCAGAGCTGATTAAAAAAGCAGGCTTTCCTGATGGTGTTGTGAATGTTGTAGCGGGTTATGGTCATACAGCAGGTCAACGCCTAGCCGAACACGAAGATGTCGGAAAGATTGCCTTTACTGGTTCGACAGTCACCGGGCAAAATATTGTACGTTCCTCAGTTGGGAATCTAAAACGTGTTCAACTTGAGTTGGGTGGCAAGGGCGCCAACATCGTATTTGAAGATGCAAATATCGATGCTGCAGTAAACGGTGCTGCTTGGGCAATTTTTCACAATCAAGGACAAGCATGTATTGCCGGTTCTCGCTTGGTGCTACACGAAGCAATTGCGGACCAATTTCTTGAGAAATTTATCAAATTGGCAGAGTCGATTCGTTTGGGTGACCCTCTTGATCCAAATACCGAGATGGGGCCTTTGACATCCGAAGCACATCGCAACAAAGTATTGTCTTACGTACAGATCGCTCAGGAGCAGGGTGGTCGTATTCTGTCTGGTGGTAAGGCTCCAGAAGATGCAGCACTACAGAACGGTTACTATGTATTGCCTACAATTGTAGAAGCTAAGCCACACGATCGTGTTGCCCAAGAAGAAGTATTTGGGCCATTCGTTACTGTTTTAAGATTTAAAACAGATGAAGAAGCTCTGGAAATTGCCAATTGCACTGAATATGGCTTAGGTAGTGGCTTATGGACACAAAACCTGCAACGTGCGCATCAATTTGCCAAAAAAATTAACGCGGGTATGTGTTGGATCAACAGCTATAAACGTGTCAATCCTGGTAGTCCATTTGGCGGTGTAGGTAAGTCTGGCTATGGTCGTGAAATGGGGTTTGAAGCCATTCATGATTATACTGAAGCGAAATCTATTTGGGTTAATGTTGATGCAAACGTCCCACCGCACTTTCAGCGAGGGTAATGTCTATGAATGCATTTCATTATAAAGCCCTACCTCTCGATGTTTATTTCGGGAATGGCAAGTCAAAAGAAGTCAAAGAAATTTTGATTCAGCATGGCTATCAAAAAGTTCTGGTGATTACTACACCAGAACAGGAAGAAGATGGCAAGAAACTGGTACAAAAACTTGATGATATTTCTGTAGGAGTCTATCCACATGCTGTCATGCATGTTCCCGTAGAAGTTGCTAATTCAGCAGTGGAATATGCCAAAGAAAAAGGTATTGACTGTTGTTTGGCTTTAGGAGGGGGCTCAACCATTGGGTTAGCCAAAGCTATTGCATTAAAAACGCATTTGCCGATTGTTGCAATTCCTACCACTTATGCAGGTAGTGAAATGACCACAGTCTATGGGTTAACTGAAAATAATTTAAAAACTACGGGTAAAGATATTCACGTATTACCCAAAGTTGTGATTTATGATCCAGAGTTGAGCGTGACTTTACCTGCTGAAATTTCTGCATGTTCAGGTATGAATGCTATGGCTCATGCAGTGGAAGCACTGTATGCACAGGATAAAAACCCGATTATTAGTATGATGGCGGTAGAGTCGATTCAGGCATTAAAAGCAGCCTTACCGATTATTGTTAAAAATCCTAAGGATATTGATGCTCGTCAGAAAGCGACTTATGGAGCATGGTTGGCCGGTATCTGTTTAGGGTCAGTGGGTATGGCGATACATCATAAAATTTGTCATACCTTGGGGGGAACTTTTAATCTACCTCATGCGCAGGCACATGCAATTACTTTGGCTTATTCTGTTCATTACAACCGTCATTCTGATATTGAAGCAATGGACCGTTTGGCCGTTGCATTAGGGGTTAGCAGCCGCGAAGATGTGGGTATGGCAATCTATGCTTTGAACCAACAATTGCAGATTCCAATGGCTTTAAAAGAGATTGGATTGCCAGAAAATGGTCCTGCTGAAGTCGCAAGGATCATTTGTGATAGTCCTTACTATAACCCTCGTGGTTATGACTATGATGAGTTGGAAGACTTATTAACAAAAGCCTATGAAGGATTACCTCCGGTTTAAGAGGTAATAACAGTTAGTAAAATTTACATCATAATGGCTCACTTTTGACATCGAAAATAGCTGTGAAGGGTGGGTCATTTGAAAAAGGAATTGATCATGAGTGTGGCAGCACAAGTGGTTCAAAGTTTTCAGCGGATTGAAAATACTCGACATAAAACTTTAATCACCAACCTTGTACAAAAATTACATGACTATATTGCCGAAGTTCAATTGACTGAAGCAGAATGGGAATATGCGATTAATTTTTTAACTCAAACGGGCCAACTATGTAGTGAGCAACGTCAAGAATATATCTTACTTTCTGATGTGCTCGGTGTATCCATGTTAGTCGATGAAATTAATCATCAAAAAAATCAAGAGCAAACACCATCTACTGTTTTCGGTCCTTTTTTTATTGAAAATATTCCGACACGTCAATTTGCAGATACTATCGTAATTCAGGGTGATAAATCACATACACCTTTATTGATTAAAGGCAAGATTCTTGATCGACATGGGCAGCCTATTCAAAATGCGCGCATTGATATCTGGCAAACTGCTGAAAATGGAATGTATTCAGGTCAAGATCCTGAACAAAAAATTGATAATCTGCGTGGCGTATTTATTAGCCAGATAGATGGATCATATGCGATCAAGTCTATTTTACCTGTCAGCTATCAGATCCCTTCTGATGGAACTGTAGGAAGATTACTTAATTATGCTCATCGCAGTTTCTGGCGACCAGCGCATATCCATTTCAAAATTGTGGCTGAAGGCTTCGAGCCATTAGTTACCCACTTATTTTTAGAAGGCGATCAATATCTGGATGAGGATGCTGTATTCGGTGTTAAAGACCGATTGATTGTTCATTATGAACACAAGCAACCTGATAATCAGAGTAAAGCTTTATATGGTATTGATCAGGATTATGATTTGATTGAATATGATTTTGTCCTGTCGGGGATCGGACTATGATCAAACTGTGTGATATAACCGACTTCGACAACCATAAATGTTTTAAAGTCGAGCACCCGGTTAAACCTGATAAAAGTATTGTCATTATTAAAGGAGACAATACCTTTTATGCCTACGAAAATGTGTGTCCACATTTTTCAATACAACTTGACTATAAGCCTGGTGTATTCAATACCTATAAAAACACGCTTATTATGTGTGCACATCATTCAGCTATGTTTGATATTGTAACAGGGGAGTGTGTTGAGGGTCCATGTAGAGGGCATTCACTTATCCCCGTACAAATAGAGATTCAGGAAAATAAAATATTTTTTAAATGTTAGAGTGAATTCACTCTAACATTTTTTATTTAACAATTATTTAAAAGGCGTTGCTTGATATATAAACAATTTTAATTGATCCTGCTCTTTTTTCCAGACAGAAATTGCTCGGTTTTGCAGTTTTCTCGCCTCTTGATTGACATATAGATCAGCATAAAAATCACCTACTACGATGACACAATCCTGCAAATCAATAACTTCACAAATATCAAAATCAATTTTTTGATAATTATAATAACCAGCTTGTAATTTATTCATAAAAGATGACAAATTATCAACGGTGCCACTGGTATGTACATAACGTAGATGCTCATGACATATTGAGGCGAATTGATCATATTGTTTGTTAATCAGACTGTCAAATCGTAGTTTCTCAAGCTCACGAACTCGTGTTTCCATTATTAAAGATCTCCTTAAAACTCAAGGCCTATCATATGTATTTTGAGGTGTAGAGATTGTTCTAAATCACAGAACATTGTATTTGCAATTTGACTAGCAATTTATAGAGATGATCCTTCTACAATAATTGTTTGGGGATCTCTAAATAACGGATTAAATATGATCGACAAAAGCAAAGCTTCCTTAACAGAAGTGCTTTCACAAATTAAAGATGGTTCAACCATTATGATTGGTGGCTTCGGCACCGCGGGTCAGCCCGCTGAACTGATTGATGGCTTGATTGAACTGGGCGTGAAAGATCTGGTGATCGTCAACAACAACGCCGGTAACGGTGACTACGGTTTGGCGAAGCTTTTAAAAGCAGGTGCCGTGCGTAAAATCATCTGCTCGTTCCCACGTCAGTCTGACTCTTGGGTTTTCGACGAGCTATACCGTGCTGGCAAAATTGAACTTGAATTAGTTCCACAAGGTAACTTAGCTTGCCGTATCCAGGCTGCAGGTATGGGTTTGGGTCCAATCTACACTCCTACCGGTTTTGGTACGTTGCTGGCTGAAGGCAAACCAACCCTAAACTACGACGGTAAAGACTACGTGCTGGAAAATCCGATCAAAGCGGATTTTGCCTTGATCAAAGCACACAAAGGCGACCGTTGGGGCAACCTAGTTTACCGCAAATCTGCACGTAACTTCGGCCCAATCATGGCGATGGCGGCAGATATCACCATTGCACAGGTGTCTGAAGTGGTTGAACTGGGTGAGCTTGATCCGGAACACATCATCACGCCGGGCATTTTCGTAAAACATGTGATTCAAGTAACCCCAGCACAGTAATTGGCGACTAAGGAGAACTTCATGAGCTATAGCAAACTTACTCGCGACCAGATTGCTGAACGTGTTGCGCAAGACATTCCAGACGGTGCCTATGTGAATTTGGGTATTGGTCTACCAACCAAAATTTCGAATTACCTGCCATCAGACAAAGATGTGTTTCTACACTCTGAAAATGGCCTGTTGGCGTTTGGTCCACCGCCGGCAGAAGAAGACCGTGATCCTGAACTGATCAACGCCGGTAAAGAATTCGTTACCATGCTGACTGGCGGCTGCTTCTTCCATCATGGCGACTCTTTCGCGATGATGCGTGGTGGTCACCTCGATATCGCAGTATTAGGTGCTTTCCAGGTGGCTGAAAATGGTGACTTGGCGAACTGGCATACCGGTGCACCGGACGCGATTCCTGCCGTAGGTGGCGCGATGGACTTGGCTGTGGGTGCGAAAAAAGTTTTCATCACCACAGATCACGTGACCAAAAAAGGCGAACCTAAAATCGTTGCTCAACTTGATTATCCTGCCACTGGTTTGAAATGTGTGGATCGTATCTATACCGATCTCTGCGTCATCGATGTAACGCCAGAAGGTATGAAAGTGATTGAGAAAGTTGAAGGCTTGAGCTTCGAAGAATTGCAGTCTTTAACGGGTGCGAAACTGATTGATGCGACTCAAGGCTAAGCATAAGGAATAAATCCATGAAAAATGCGTATATTATCGATGCGATCCGTACCCCATTTGGCCGTTATGCGGGTGGTTTAGCCCCTGTACGTGCAGATGACCTAGGTGCATTACCGATCAAAGCCTTGATGGAACGTAATCCATCGGTGAACTGGGAACAGGTCGATGACCTGATCTACGGCTGTGCCAACCAAGCCGGTGAAGACAACCGTAACGTGGGCCGTATGTCTGGCCTGTTGTCTGGTTTGCCACACCAGGTTCCAGCAACCACATTAAACCGTCTTTGTGGTTCATCCCTCGATGCAATCGCGACTGCTGCACGTGCAATCAAATCAGGTGAAGCAAACCTGATCATTGCCGGTGGTGTTGAATCGATGTCTCGTGCCCCATTTGTCATGGGTAAATCAGACAGCGCGTTCGGCCGTAGCCAGAAGATTGAAGACACTACCATGGGCTGGCGTTTTATCAATCCAAAGCTGAAAGAAATGTATGGCGTGGAAACCATGCCACAAACTGCAGAAAACCTAGCAGAACAATTCAACATTTCGCGTGAAGACCAAGACAAATTTGCTTTGCAAAGCCAACAACGTTGCGCAGCTGCACAAGCACGTGGTTACTTCGCTAAAGAAATCGTGCCAGTGGTGATTCCACAGCGCAAAGGCGATCCAGTGGTTGTAGATACCGATGAGCATCCACGTGCATCGACCACTGCTGAAGGCTTGGCAAAACTTAAACCCGTCGTTAAAGCAGACGGTACGGTCACGGCCGGTAATGCTTCAGGCATTAATGATGGTGCAGCAGCGCTGCTGATTGCATCTGATGAAGCGGTTGCACAGTACAACCTGAAACCACGTGCCAAAATCATTGGTGCAACCGTGGTCGGTGTAGAACCACGCATCATGGGCTTTGGTCCAGCGCCTGCAATCAAGAAACTATTGGCTCAAACGGGTTTAACCCTTGAGCAAATGGATGTGATTGAGCTGAATGAAGCATTCTCGGCTCAAGCCTTGTCTTGCACCCGTGACTTGGGTCTTGCAGATGATGCTGCACATGTGAACCCGAATGGTGGTGCGATTGCTTTGGGTCATCCACTCGGTGCATCAGGTGCGCGTCTAGTGACGACTGCCTTGAACCATTTGGAAGAAACCGGTGGTAAATACGGTCTGTGCTCGATGTGTATCGGTGTAGGTCAAGGCATTGCCTTGATTATTGAAAGGATTTAATCAACGGTGATAAGTGCCCCTGCTTGATGAGTTCTTCATCCCACTCAGGTAGGGGAGAAATTCTTTCAACTAAAAAATCAATGACACATCGAATTTTGGTTAAATTGCGCGAATTCGATGGAAAAACAGCTCTTAAACTGTAATTAGGTATTGGATAGTCGACTAATAGAGGAATAAGTTTATGGTCAAAAAGGCTTTCTCTAGCTACGAGTGTCGGTAAACAGACAATACCTCCATTTGTTAATCCAAAATCATGTAACAAATGGATAGAGCTTGAGGAGACTCTGGCATTCACAGAGAACTCTTCAAATTTTCTATTAATCATAAACTTGATTTTATTGCGTTCTGGATAACCAGAGTAGTAACCCAACTCATATTTATGAAGTTCACTAGGGTGTTTCGGATAACCATAATTAGCAATAAAATCAGGAGAAGCACATATAATACGATTAATTTGGAAAATCTTGCGTTCAATCAAACTTTCACCTTTAGGTGGAAACATTTGAAATACAATATCAAAGCCGGAAGAAATAGGATCGATCACTCTATCATTTACAACAATATCTAATTCGATATCTTTATATTTTTGAGTAAACTCTGAAATTAACTTACTAAAAAAGCTTAAAGCAAATCCTGGTGCCATATAAATACGTAGACGTCCATGCAAGTCACTTTTTGCATGAGACATTTCATCTGCCAAGCGTTCAAAATTATTTATTAATTCAATACATTCAGGGTAATATTTCTCTCCAATCTCGGAAAGACGGACGGAACGTGTACTACGATGGAAGAGCGGAGCATTGATAAATTTTTCTAATTGCTGGATTCGAGTGCTAATTACAGAACGTGTCACGCCTAATTGCTCAGCTGCTTTGATAAAACTTCCACTTTGTGCAACCCGAACAAAAGCTTCCATGCATTGTAATTTATCCATAAAAAAAAGTTTCCTATTTGCATCTTGCGTATTTAAAAGGACATATTTATTCAGTAATCAATGTTATTGATTAAAAAACTTTATGAAATCAGTATGATAATATAAATTTCTATATTTAACCCGAATTACGGATAAGAAATTGACTTGAAAAAAAGGTGGCTGAAAACCATTAGGGAGTTACTACACAACCTACGCCATCCGCCACCATGTTCGATTTTACATATTTCTTCTGCATGATCGATGACTTTTTTCAGAAATTCGAAGCAACCAATTGGGAATTTTAAAACACAGCAACAAGCCTGTGAGAATGAGACCTGCTCTATTGAAAGAGTAAGAACTTGTGTTTATCGCCATTTGGTATAAATGCTCACATTTCAATAAATTTAAAGCATTAATTCTTTTCATTAAGGCAGGGTCAAAGTCAACTCTCTAGGTATTTACGATGTTAGTAGCGGATAGTTTATCTCATCAGAGCCCATCAATTAGCATTGCATGCTTTACACTTTGCCTTGATGAAAGATTGCCCCGGCAATTATTTATGTATAGATCCGGCTACGCTGCCTGTATGTAAAAATCAGCGGATTCAACGGCATAAATCCCTGACAGCGATTGCAACCCGCGGCAAAACTCAATAAAGTAATTTGGTTTCTTCATAAAAAAATTAGCTCTATTTAGAGCTATTTTTTGTTCACTTGTTAAGATAGGTTTATCCTAAATTGTTTCATAATTCATATAAATACTCAAAATAAACACGATTCGTTTTATTTGTAGAACAATAGAATCTTTAATTTATTTTAAAAAGAGGCAAATTAATAGACTTAATATAGCTACATTCTAAAGTCTTTAGCACCTAAATATATGGGAAAATATCCTTTATAAGTTTTTTGTTGCGCTATTAAATTAAGTAATTAGCTATACAGATGTGCCAGACTTCCGCCTGTGTCAAAATGGATATGATCTGGCTGTCAGTAAATATAGATGTTTTCATGCAGAATCTACTGCTGATATCTTAAGAGAAAATTCTACTTTTGATTCCTATTATTTTAGAGAGCATTATCGAAGAAAGTACTTTATAAATACTTTCTTCCCTAAATTTATGACTCTTGTCGAGTCATACTTTTTAATACGTTATCTTTATCGATAAAGTGATGCTTAAGTGCTGCAAGAATATGACCTATAATTAAAATACCAGCTGCCCAAGAAAGCCATATATGCACTGGTTTAGCAATAGCTGTAACTGCTGGATCAACGCCAATTAAAGGAGGTAAATTGAATAAATATAAAACTGGAGCAGGGTAGCCAAGGCTCCAACTAAATAAACAACCTGTAATAGGTAATGCAATCAGCATAAAATATAAAGCTAAATGACCAAGATGGGCAGCTACTTTCATTCCAGTTGACATACTATCTGGAAGTTTTGGTGCAGGATGTGTATATCTCCAAAATATTCTAATCACAACTAAAAAAATAATGGTTGTAGCAATATTTTTATGTAATGAAATGACATCTCCTTTATAGCTTCCATCAACCTCGTAGCTCAGAAAATTACCACTATAAAAACCTATCCCCCAAGCGACAATAAAAATAATTGCCATAACCCAGTGCAACATTTGAGCAGTACGTGTGTAATACATAGATGATGTTTTCATATCTTGAAATCGAATTAAATTTGCATCGTAGGATAAGTATTTAGATATGCTAACGAAACTAAGATATTGCAACGCATTGTATAAAAACTAGAACGATGCATTTGGAATAATCATTACAATTTTGGATAAACTTTATTACCTTTTTTAGTTATTGTAGTTCTATTAATGAAACGCTGTGTGTGATCACAACGTGTATATAGTCAAAAATATAACAATTATTATGTATCCATCTTAACAAGCAAAACTGTTCATATAACAGAAGTTGGAGAAAAGTATGTCATTTCTTAATAATCTTTTTGGTTCCTCAGATAAAGAGACTTTCATGGAAAAATTAGCACAACGTCGTACAATTTATAACATTGGAAAAAATGTTAAAGATCCAGCACAAGAACTTGATCAAGTCATTCGATCAGCAGTACGTCTGAGCCCATCAGCATTTAACTCACAATCTTCACGTGTAGTGAATCTTTTTGGTCAAGCACATCAAGATTTTTGGAATATTGTCAAAGAAACTTTACGTCAAATGATCCCTGCGGATAGTTTCCAGGCTACTAACGACAAAATTGATAGTTTTGCTGCTGGTTTTGGCACAGCATTATTTTTTGAAGACCAAGAAGTTGTAAAAGGTTTACAGGAGCAATTCGCTGCCTATGCAGATAACTTCCCAATTTGGTCAGAGCATTCAACGGGGATAGCACAATTTGCTGTGTGGTTAGCACTATCTGAGCGTGGTTTAGGCGCATCATTACAGCATTACAATCCAATTATTGATGAGCAAGTTGCTAAAAAATTCAATATTCCTGCGAATTGGAAATTACGTGCTCAATTAGTCTTTGGATCTGTAGAAGCACCTGCTGGCGAAAAAGATTTTATGGATGATGCAAAGCGTTTTAAATCTTTTTTCTAAGTTAGATAAATAAATTTTTTTTAAAAGGGCGAGTTTAACTCGCTCTTTTTTAGAGTTCCTTGTAAAGAAAAAATCAAATTTGACTTTATTTTCGATGAATAAACTAAGTAATCAATAGAGAATGTTATGGCATTAAATACTGTTGAAGAGCTCATAGCAGACATCCGTGCAGGAAAAATGGTTATCCTTATGGATGATGAAGATCGCGAAAATGAAGGCGATTTAATTATTGCAGCAACACACGTATGTCCTGAAGACATCAATTTCATGATCACACATGCACGTGGCCTAGTTTGTTTAACCTTAAGTAAAGAACGTTGCCAACAATTAAATTTACCTTTAATGGTTGACTCTAACGGTGCTCAACACGGTACTAACTTCACCTTGTCTATTGAAGCTGCTGAAGGTATCACCACAGGTATTTCTGCTGCAGAACGTGCACATACCATCCAAACTGCTGTAGCTGCACATGCCAAACCAACAGATATTGTACAACCTGGACATATTTTTCCACTCATGGCACAGCCAGGTGGTGTGTTACACCGCGCAGGTCATACCGAAGCAGGTTGTGACTTATCTCGTTTAGCAGGCTTAGAGCCCGCGTCTGTCATTTGTGAAATTATCAATGAAGATGGCACAATGGCTCGTCGTCCAGATCTTGAAGTTTTTGCAGAAAAACATGGTTTAAAAATTGGAACTATTGCGGATCTTATCAACTACCGTATGACAAATGAGCAAACTGTAGAACGTATTGATCAACAAAAAATCGATACTGAATATGGCTCGTTTGACTTATATCGTTATCGTGAGACAGGTAACCCCGACATTCATTTAGCACTAGTAAAAGGTGAGCCTAGAGATGGGGTAACAACCGTTCGTGTGCATGGCTTTAACCCAACACGTGATTTATTAAAGCTCAATAAAGCAGAAAGCGAGCCTGCGTGGAACCTTGACCGGGCATTACAACAAATTTCACAAAGTGACCGTGGTGTACTTGTTTGGATTGGTCAACCCCATTTACAAGATTTAGGCCCAGCATTTGAACAACAGCATACACCTAAAAATGTAAAATCGAATGCTACGCTCTCACAACAATACCAAACTATTGGTGTCGGTGCACAAATTCTGCGTGACTTAGGTGTTGAGAAAATGAGATTACTCAGTTCACCACTACGCTTTAATGCAATATCCGGATTTAATTTAGAAGTGGTGGAATATATCACCGCAAATCAAATATTAGAGAAATAATCGAGGTTGCTATGCCAGTTCACCGTATTGAAGGTATGTTACATCTCGCTAGCGAAGGGCGTTATGCGATTTTAGTGGGTCGTTTTAATAGTTTTGTTGTAGAACATTTATTAGATGGTGCTATTGATACCTTAAAACGCCATGGCGTATCAGAAGAGAACATTACCGTTGTTCATGCACCGGGTGCTTGGGAACTTCCTGTTGTTGCGAAAAAATTAGCAGCATCAAACCGTTTCGATGCAATTATTGCCCTAGGAGCAGTCATTCGCGGTAGCACACCACACTTTGACTTTGTTGCAGGCGAATGTGCCAAAGGTTTAGGTGTAGTTGGTCTAGACACAGGCTTGCCTGTCATTAATGGTGTACTCACTACGGACAGTATTGAACAAGCAATTGAACGCTCCGGAACAAAAGCAGGAAATAAAGGTAGTGAAGCTGCCTTAACTGCAATTGAAATGGTCGATTTATTGAAATCTATTCAATGATGATGACCTCTAAATTATAAGAAATTATCTTTTGAGTCCCTAGCATCTTCACTCTATTCGAAGATGCTTTTTTTTATTATTGTTTATTTGAAATTAGTCTGTTCTAGATGTGATCGGCTTTGTTGCATAAATATGTAAGCATCGGATTTAAATAAATTTAATTTTGGATCAAAAACAATCAAAACTTTTAAAATCATATAGTTATGAAATCTTTGTGCAACAAAGCCATGTCGATTTGATCCGCATTTATCTAATCAGATTTATGATCTAGATGTGTATTTCAATCAGCTTTCATATAAAAAAATTAATTTGAATGGATTGGGGAGAATTCACCTTTTGAATGTTTGTGTAAAAAAGCTGTTTATTTATCATATTCTGAAAATATTTCTTCAATTTCATCCCACTGTGGCAATTTACAATTTTTTTTATTCACTTCGAATTGTAAACCAACACCATCAAGCACACGTTCAAATATGTCAAATGAACCTGTAAAACGGCCATTTTCCATCTCTGAAATTGTTGTTTTATTGACTTTAGTTTTTTCTGCAAGACTTTTCTGTGTGTGGCCCAATCCTTTTCTGGCCAAACGTATTTTTTTACCTATTTCACCTCGTGTAGCCATTTTTTGCTCCCCAAATTTGTTAGCTATATAGCAAACTTTTAACTAATAATAGTTAATGTTCGCTATATAGCAAACTTTTATAATGACTCTTGAATGGCTAAATTGAACTTATAAGATTCAATTTAGCCTCGAATTAAGTTAATAGAATCCGTATATGTATGGCAGTTATCAATAATGAGACAGTCATATACCTCTTGAGAAGAGGAACTTCATATGCCTTGAATTTGAATGATTAGACAAAATTATGACTTTTAATTTTCTGTGTAATGAAGCTTTGTTTTATTAATATTTACCCTGAAGCCGAAGTCCTTCGGTTACGTTTAATACAGTGGTTAATCCCTCAGTAGTCTGAATCTGCTCTATCGGAATGCCTTTGGTTAACTTACTTGGTGACTTCATAAAATGTTGCATCCATTTAGTCTCTCCACCAGTTAGAGCATCTAGTGATATCGCAATACGAATTAAAATAATTGCGAGTTCTCCCTGACTTGAATCTGGATCTAACTCAAGCGAATTTAAAGTTTCCATTGAATCTAAATTGAGAACGATGGCAAGCTGCTCCTGTGTCAAACCAAGCTGCTTTGCAGAAGATAAAACAGCTTTAGCTAATACCTTTTTTTGTTTTGCAATTTTTTCTGATGTTTTATGCATGACTGATCTCAGTTTCAGACGTTGCTGATACCTAGAGTTTATACTATTTGATTATCGTTTCTCAGAGTTCAAATTTTTATTACAAACAGCTTAAAGATGAGAAACTATCATGAGATACATCAGTAACTTGAATACCCCAAGTGCTTTTACATCTTTACTTTTGAAGCAGAACTTAATTCGCCTTTCATTTTCATTCAGGCTGAAGTTTTTTGAACCTAATTTCAAACCCTGTAATGTATTCTTGAGCTGTTCTTTGCTCTGTTTAGAAAGTTCGAGGTGAAGATATTCTGTTGGAAACAGTTTACTAATAAAAGACAGAAACTTTTTCAGTTGACGTTTTTCATTTATTTCAAAAATGAACTGAGCAGAATTGGGCTGAACTTTTTCAAGATAAATTGAATAGATAGTATTGAGCTGTTTTTTATATTTACTTTGTACATTTGCATAACGCTCCTGGACATGGTGAATGACCTTTTTCTCCTCCTGATTTTTTGGCAACATGGTAACTAATGCATTAGGAGATTTTCTTAAAAAATCTGTGGTAAATAACCTCGATGATTTTTTTTGGTTTACACAGGAGGTTTTCAAATGCAGAGCTCTGGCACGTAATTTTTGCGCGATTTGCAAAGGAATGGCTTCAGGTAACAGAAGGTCTTGCTCTTTTTCTACTGCAAGAATGTGATGCAATAGTTCAAAAGTCATCTCTGAGTCATGAGCTCCTAGCATCAGTGAATCAGGTGATTTCTGTTGCCCTGGTTGATATTGATGATCATGTTGCTTGTAACGGTCTTTAGTAAGTCGGTCAAATAAAAACTGTTTGATCGCCCGTTGCTGTACAGGATATTTAATAGCATCATCATGTTTCAGAATATTGAAATAGGCTTCTTTAGGGAGTGGACTTTCGATTTGATTCAATTGGTAGCTAATTGCCAGGTGCATTAAATGCAGATAGCTTGAACAGGTCGTTTCAGGGGTTAGGTGCCCGGCAAAATGAGAAAGTGCATACCAGGTTTGCTGAGTATTTCTGTTTCGTAGCAAGGCATAACGTATACGTAATTGCTCATGTGGGCTATAGTCAGTAAATGCATTTGCAAGAGTTGAGTTTTTTAAAACCAGGTAAAGATGATTAAATGCAGAATGGCGCAGACTATGGTAAGTAAAATTGTGTTCTCCAAAAACGGGCTGGATCAATTGTTTCAATAGGGAATTCACTTCATTTTCATGAGTTTCTTCTAAGGACTGTTTTAAAAACAGCGGTTGTGCAACTGATTTTCCTTGTTCTTTTAGCAGACGTTTTCTATTCTGACTGTATGTTTTAAATGCATGTAATTCGTCGGCTTTAAGTAGATGATGCAGGGGAATCTTGCGGTAAGCTGAGTAGCTTTTTTGATTTTTATTGCGATTGTTGCGAATGGTGAGTATCACAGCATCTTCACTAATAAATAGATCACGTACGAAGATATTCAATGTTTCATTGATCCGTAGTCCGACTCTGAATCCTAGAATAAAAATCAGTTTAAATATATTTTTATCCTGAATCGAAATATCTTGAGTATTTTCGAGCTGTTCTAGCATGTGGTGAAAAATATGGGGCGAGATCAATGCGGTCCTGCAGATTTTTACTTGGATTAAATTATCTAGATCGATAGTGGGTGCGTTAAAGAATAAGGTCTGTTTGTGATGAAACTCCTGTAGACGTTTTTGTAAAGTCGCTCTAGTTGTTTCTTTCTTTAATAAAAGCATTTCTCCATATAGATCTTCAAAATCAGCATCTGAAAATGATGAAATATCTTTGTCTTGCGTTGCCTGCAGCCAATGGACTGCAAACTGTGAAAACATGGTCTTCAGAGAACTTTGCTTGAGCGGCTGAAAATCTGCACGTATAAGCTTGCGCTTAAATCGTTGCTGCTGCTGAATAATATGATTGAGAAGGTCCAGTTGAGGTTCCGTTAATTTTGAGCGTAGAATGCTCCACAGCAGCAAACGTTCCAAGGCTGAAGATTGTTCTCTGGCATATAATTCTATGAGTTGATCGCTATAGTTTTTTGCACGAATAGCTTGACGTATTTCTACTAAAGCATCAGCTATATCCATTGAAATATTGGTTATAGAGGGAGCCTGACGGTTTTCACAAGTATTCTCAATCTTATTGTTATTAGGATGAGCTTGTTCAACCTGAACAAAATAAGCTGCTAATTGTTTTTCAAGCGGGCTAGAACTATAAATTTCATTTTTTAAGATACAAATGGACATTTGATCCAGTCCACTGTTTTTTAGGAACTGTGTGTAGTAAAAACCATATTTTAACAGGTCTTTATAACGTACCTTTTCCTCAGGAAAGCATTCGATGATGCAAGTGTTGATCACTTGTTCTGCGTCATCAATATCTGAAAATAAATCAAATTTCTGATGTTTTAGTCTATAGATCCAGCATTTCACAATATCGTTTAACACAAACGTTTTTGTATAGCTCACTGAAAAATCCGAGCCCTTTATACGCTGATTGCCGAAATACCGATTCGGGATCTCTAATGAAACAATATGATTCAAGTTTAAAAAACTTTGAAATTTCTTTGTTTTTAAAATGATTTTTAAAAACTTTTGCAGTTCGGCATGGTTATAAATGCCATTAAATAATATTGAACTGATCAAGCAGAAGCCAAGTGATTGGGTTGGACTGAAGTCATTATGTCGTGTCCAGTAAGCAATCATATTTTTGGCAAATTGAGTAACTTTTTTACCATGTTTTAAGGTTTCAATATTTTGTAGTGGCAGAGACCTTTCGTGCCTCACGGGGGCAGCAGGCACCGGATAGTGGTGATCCGATGAAAGATTAAAGCGCTTGATATATTTAGCAAATTCTATACGTGCTATTTGGTAGCTTCGGATATTGGATTTACAGCGCTCTAAAAGCCGGTCATCAATTTGTCGATAAACTTCAGGATAATTTTCAGGTGTCATCTTTGAGCATTTTTCGCTAAATAATTGCAGAAGAAACGCTTTTCTCTCTCTATGTTTCTTTAATCGTTTGAGCGAGTGAGGATGTTTGCTCATGTAATCATTATTCCTGTGAAACTTGACATGCTTTTAAGTTCTAAAATTTCGACCAGCTTGTCTTGTGCTGCTCTAATTTGATCGTAATCTGTTGTCTCAAAACCTGAATAGCGGTCAAACAGTTCCTGCATAGCTTCGTCATGACCAAAGATGCCTTTTATTAGATCTTCATTGCAGTATTGGGCAAAAAAATAGCGAGCGAAGTGGCGGGTCCAATTGCGCTGTAATGCTATTTCAGTACAGTATTTTTGAATATCAGAAAGTTCCAGATTTCGGATATATCCTTGTGGATCGTAAAATAATAGAAAGGGGCGTTCCCCCTCGAAGACCTCTTGGATTGCTTGTACTTGTTCTTGCGACAGATAGGCTTTAGTGAGGTGCAGAAAATGTTTCAAATACTTTAGGTAATGCTGTATTTCATCACGAAGAAAATTATTAAAAGGTAAATAGCGTCCAATGGTGCCCGAATAACGCTGCTCTTTATCTGCAACAGCCATCAATTGGTTGTCAAGGTCAATATAATCTAGATTGGGTGGGAAGGACTCACTCGGCCGTGCTGAAGTTATCAGCATGCAAATATGCCACAGCCAGATTGAATAATGATTTAAAGTCTGAAAGGGATTGGGATTATTCCGAACTTGGTGGTCAAGCTGGTAAAAAAAAGACTGGACGAATGGGAGATTAGGTGTCTGCTGGCTACCAAAAGAATGCGGATTGCTGAATTCTTCAAGATATTCAGTTTCCAGTTGAGGAACAGTCAAAATTAGAGTTTGAGTATAAATATCAAAAATATCTACGATCTGTTTTGAAAAGTAATGGCATGGAATATAGTGCTGAACACTTTCTCCATTCAGTAATTTGCTTTCCAGCTCATACCCCATTTCATTCAATGCAATATCACTGAGTAAGCGAGGAAGATTTTGTGATGTTAACTGGAAGGTCAGCCCTTTATTAATTTTTCGTAAATACTCCTGTATCTTGAAATCAATCTCAACACCATCCATTTTTTTCAACTGATTTAGATTTTCCAGATAATATCTAGGCAGTGGAATCGTAAAAGAATTCACGGTATTCAACCTATGTTCTCTTAAAACAAAATCATTGAATTTAGAGACTTCAAAACTTTGCTTAAAGAAACATTTTTGGGGTTTCAGTGATACTTCTTTGTTTTTTGTACTGACTCGTAAATTTTTTTGAAATACCGGCAGATCTTTATAATGAGTAAGACTGAGGACTGAAAATAAAAGCAAGGTATGAATTGGAGAGTTTTCTGCCTGTTCTAATAAAATTTGCATAATGTACTGTGCGGTAGGCAAATCGAAGACCCGAGGATTCGGCTTGCTCATTAGCTCATTCTTGTTTTGATGCAGAATTTTATTTTTGAGATTATTGATCTGAGCTGTAATAGAACATTGCTCTAGTGAGTTAAATTCAAAATTATGATCTTCAACTTTTTCTATAGTTTTATCCTCAGGTGGCTGTTTTGCCACACCTCGCTCAAAATGAGTTTGATATGTTTTTTCTCCATCAAGTGAAATTCTTAATGTCTTTTTAACGTCAGTTTGAGACGGTTTTTGGGGGGGTGGATTACTTTGACGATTTCTTTTTTGACGTTCTGATTGAGTATGCGCATAGGTATAAATAACGCGGATTTCTGCCAATTGGCCCATTTCCGTTTTCTCTAAACTCTCTTTGGATTCGTCAAATAATTTTCCATTCTCAGTTTCAGCTTTTTTTAGAAATTTAACAAGATCGTCTAATTCGATCGGAAGAGACGGTAAAAAATTGTAAAGCCAATAGTATTGTTCAATTGTGCTTGCTAAACGAAAACGCCTACAAAGATTAGCTACAGTAGCTGTATGTTCTTTACTATTCAGTAACTCGATACATTGAGTATTGAAAATAGCCCATTTCAGTGCAGTTGATTGATATGTTGATGGAGTGTTGATCAGTGCCAAGAGATAATGCGCCAATGGATATTTACTAATCGATAGATCAGTAGGATGCTGAGTCATAATTTTAATTAGTTTAACGACTTCAGTTGGTTGGATGAAATCATTCAGCTTAAAGAAGTCCTGATCATTTTTCAGTTTTGCTTCCGCCAGTGCTTGATAGAAGTCTCGAAATGGCTCAAGCTTTAATTCTTGAGTATCTTCTAAATAACTATATCCGTTCATTATGCAATTCCCTCCAGAATCTTTTCTAATGACAGTGGGCCGGCATAATTTGAAACAGAACTTACTGGACTTTTGGATTTAGACAGTCCTGATAATTCTCGTAGATGATTGATAGTTAAAACTTCATGACCGAAAACTTCCTGAAGATGTGCAGCTAAGTATTGTTCATTTAGCCAATGTGCGATGATATCTAAGCCATGAATTGAGTGATGTAATCCGGAACACAGTAAGGCCCTAACTTCGCTTAAAGCCTGGATGGTGAATTCGTAGGAATTATTTTTCTCATAAGCTCTGAACTTCAATTCAGTTTTGTTTTTATGGTGAAAATGAGCATAGATCCAGCTGAAATGACTACTAAAAAAATAGAGATCCGGTTTATTAGTTGTAAGGAGTGGGATGTCGACATGCTGTTTAAAAGTAAAATCCAAATGATAGTTTTGCTGTTTTTCATTAAGCTGGAAAAATAAGGCGATCCAAACTTGGTAGGCGTGCATACTGTTTGGATAGCATATTAATTGCAGATTTTTTGTGGGTACGCGGTAATAGGATATGCTTTTCTTTTTTACAGACATACAGTGATACTTCCCCATATTTGTGCCAAATGGCTGAAAATAAAACAATAATATTCATATAATTTTCAATAGGGGGTAATGGCTAAAAATACCATATATTGTGTTTTTAGATTATTTAAATCACTATATATAGTTATCTGTTGTTTGTAAAAGTGTGATTTAAATCAAAAATAAATAAGTTTTTTCTAAGCAGGGGACAAATTTAACTTGATTGATACCGGGAGCCGTATATGGAAATTAAACAACTGAAACAGGTAGAAGTCGTTACCGATGTTTTATGTGATGTATGCAACCAATCAACGAAATTGGAGTTTGGAACTTTATCGGCACATTGGGGCTATGGCTCCAGGCATGACGGGGAATGATATGAATTGCAGTTATGTGAAAAATGTTTCTTTTATGCCTTGGCAATATTGAAAAAAGAGCGAGTCGATGAGTTTATGTTTGATGAAAATTTTGACCCTTCAACCCTAGATGGGTTTGGGTTGAAGTGAACCTATCATCGCGACAGGTTCTAAGAATCCAGAAAATACTTATTCAGATCCAAGCCAGCAGCTTCATTTTTAATGGCGAGTAAGGGATTCAGGAAAAATATTGTTCTTTGCTTCAAGGTCACTGATTTCTGAAAAGGCCTTAATACCGCCTGCGGCTTTAATTCCATCTAAAGCGACAGATAGAGCTTCCTGATCTGATGGGAATGTTTCATCCCATACCGTAGAAGTACCATTTTGGTTTACCACTTCAAGTGTCCAGTCACTATCGGGTAATCGATAAATTAGAACTTCAATTTGCTCATTATCCTCTTGTAAAATTTGAGACAAGGGAGAATCGATTAAATCATTTTCATCATAATCCATAGTACTGTCATGATCAGACATCAGCGGCAGCCTTTATTGTATTTAACATCCGTCCATAGTAATGAATGAATTAAATTTTGCCTATAGGAATGAATGTTATGGGTGCAAAGAATGGCTAAATTTAAAAAATAATTGCCCCGACAATAAAACAAAATAATCCAAAAATTACCCAAATCCAGACATTCGACCTAGGTTGCTCGGTATCTGATGTATAGAGCGGTTGTTGTTCCTGAGCAGGATTTTCTTGGTTGCCAACTCTGTTTTTATAGGGTTGGTGCTTGGAATAGGATAGGCCTGTGCCAGGAATACCAACGCTGGTTCGGGTGCCTTTTTTGCCAATATTTAAAGAAGCACCAGGTTTGCCAATGCTTGCACTGCTGATGCCTTTATGCGTCAGATTGATTTTTAATCCAGGTAATATTTTAATACTCTTGCGAAATCTGAAGCCCATATTTTTTCCATTTACAAGAACCAGTTTGGTTTCTATCTGAGTTGTCCGGATACAGTGAAATAAGAGTTTGATTCATTCATAGGACTGATCATTTGACTTATCTAGTGAAATATCAGTATGTTCTTTAACATAAGATATTGGCTTTTAGACAATGAATCAAACATCAAATTATTACAATCAACATGCTCAAGCATTTTTTGAAAATACCTATCAGGTTGAGATGGAAAGTCTTTACGCACCATTTCTAAGATATTTGCCGGAACAGGCATTGATCCTGGATTTGGGCTGTGGCTCTGGGCGTGACACTCTGGCATTTAAGAAAAAAGGCTATCAAGTTGAGGCAATTGATTATTCTACCGAGCTGGTTGAAAAGGCGAGAGAGCTGACAGGCATCGAGGTACGTCAGCAAAGTTTTTATGAGCTGAATGAAGTAGCTAAGTATGATGGGATTTGGGCCTGTGCTTCTCTTTTACACTGTGAAAGAGATCGCCTGACTGAAGTGCTGGCGCGCATATTTAAAGCATTAAAGCCAAATGGTGTGTGTTATATGTCTTTTAAATATGGAAATACAGATCGTGAGAAAGAGGGGCGTAGCTTTACTGATCTAAATGAGCAGCAAGCTCATGACTTACTCAAACAAATAGATCAGGCTTTACTGTTACAGCAATGGATTACTGTAGATAAACGTCCAGACCGTACAGAAGAGTGGATCAACGTAATATGGAAAAAGCAATATCATGCTTTTGATTATTACCCACAGCGTTTATACAATCGTGCCGAGTTAATGAAAGAGCCCTCTTTGATTCCTGCAGAACACGGGATTTATTTTTGGTGGTTCAAAACAAATCCACCGGGAATCCCAACAAAAAACTGTATAACGTATCAAGAATACACTTTGTTGTATGTTGGCATATCGCCTGACAAAAAGACTAAACCAAATAGTAAATCAAACTTGAGAATACGGCTTAAAACACACTTTACAGGTAACGCAGAAGGTTCAACACTAAGACGAACATTGGGCATACTTCTGGCTGAGATGAGTGGGTATCCGCTTAGAAGAGTAGGGTCAGGTAATCGCATGACTTTCACGCATTCAGGTGAGCAATGGCTAGATGCATGGCTTGAAGATAATGCGTATGTGTCCTGGATAATTTGTGAAGAACCTTGGAATGTTGAGGAAAAGGTTTTTGAACAAACGATACTGCCACTCAATTTGAAAGGTAATCAGCACGAGTTTAAAGAAACCCTTTCAGCTATGCGTAAAAAAGCCATTCAAAATGCGAAAATGATGGAAATCGCTACGGAAGCAGGATTACAAAGACAGGTGAAGCTTCAACATGTGGCAGGATGATCACTTTATAGAAAATAATAAACCTACACCCAACGAGCAGCTGAAATTCTTGAAGCATATTCAGCAGATATTGCAGTCAGGGACTTTTACTTCGACATATAAGTTTGCTTTGCTGATCAGTATCACGCGTCTGGCGATTGAACAGGGTCAAGATACCAGTGCTGCCTTACATTTGGAATATCAGGATATTGCTGAAAAGTTTATTGACCTGTACTGGAAACAGTCACTGCCGTTTCAGTTTAACCAGTATGAGCCTTTTACTATTCATCAAAGCACTGGTAAGCAGGCAAAGATCATCAGTGAAATTCAGAATGCACAGCAACAATTCAAGACCTTGGCCGCGTTGAGAAAGGATGTATTTTACTGGAACAGGCTAAAGCGAACAGTTGCGACAACGGTAAAGCAAATGCCGGTAGTATATTTGCAGAATCTGAATGGTCAAACGGTAGAATTTCTCTATTGCCTTGAAGACTCCAAACAGTCCCTCAGGCTTTTACCCAAAGTGATGTATTGTTTGAGACAGTTTAGTGAAATTATTGAAGAGCTTTGCCAGAAGCGCTGGATTGATTTTGTCCGGCTGAATAAGCAGAACCTGGTTGTATTAGATGGGTTACCTGACCTAGATGAATTCATGTTTGCTCCAAGTCGTAACCAACTAGGACAGGTCGCGGACTTCTTAATTGACTTACAGCAATGCCAGTGTTTTTACTGTGGCAAAAGCCTGAAAAACTCAAAATATGCCGTGGATCATTTTATTCCCTGGTCTCTATATCCTGCCGATACCGGGCATAATTTTGTTCTGGCAGATGAAAAATGCAACTCACAAAAAAGTAATTATTTAGCATCACAGCAATTCTTACATCAGTGGCAGGAGCGTAATCATCTGCATGATCAGGCGATTAGTCGGGAGATTTCGCAACTCGGTTTTTTGACCGATCTGCAGCGTTCGCATCGGGTTGCCGACTGGGCCTATCAGCAGGCGATTGAGCATGAGTATTTAGTTTGGTTGGGGGGCAAAGATAAACAGATATTGGCTCATCCTATATCTGGTGTCTTTTGAGACCGTTATTCTTTGCAGAGATTCTGTTATCCCAAGACCAATATTTTCAAGAACAAATTGAATATTCAGCAAGATAGTATTCTATAGACAGCTGAATTAGAGCTTTCAGCCCTTACAGACTTTTAACTGGAGGCCTTCATTCTCACAATATGCTGCTACAAAATTTAGAATATTCACCTGTTTGGAGATTGAATTGACAGATCACTTGGCTTGAACACGACAATTCATGTCTTTTTCCACCTTTTTACTGCTGCATGTTTTAGAATTTTAGGTAAAATCATTTTATTAATGATTTACTTATTTGGACTTCTATAACAATGACCCAAGTACAGCTGCAACAATTACAAAAACAACTTTGGAATATTGCCAATACTTTGCGCGGCACCATGGGCGCCGATGAATTCCGTGATTACATTCTGGGTTTTATTTTCTTTAAATATTTATCAGAAAAGTCGGTGAACTTTGCCAATGAATTGCTCGATGGCGAAGACCTCAGCTTTTTAGAATTAGATGAAAATAATGCTGAGCATGTGCCGTACATCGAAGAAATTAAAAAGAATGCCATTGCCGAAGTCGGTTATGCGCTTACACCCAAACAGCTATTCCATACCTTAGCCGAGCGTGGTCGTCAGGGCGAATTCATTTTGGATGATTTAACTGCGACCTTAAAATCAATTGAACAAAGCACGTTAGGTACTGACTCTGCCGATGACTTTGCCAACCTGTTTGAAGATTTGGATTTAAACTCGACCAAGCTTGGCAATAATGCCAGTGACCGTAATGCGCTGGTGGCGAAAGTCCTGAGTCATTTAGATGACATTGATTTTGATATTTCCAATACCGAAGCCGATGTACTGGGTGATGCCTACGAGTACCTGATTGGAGAATTTGCCTCAGGCGCGGGCAAAAAAGCGGGGGAATTTTACACCCCGCAAACGGTATCGACCTTACTGGCGAAAATTGTCACCCAAGGCAAAGACCGTTTACGTTCAGTCTATGACCCGACTTGTGGTTCAGGTTCGTTATTGCTACGGGTAAAACGTGAAGTGAATGATGTCGATATGATTTACGGTCAGGAGATGAACCGTACCACCTACAACTTGGCACGCATGAACATGATTCTACATGATGTGCATTTTGCCAAGTTCGACATCAAGCAGGAAAATACTTTAACCCGTCCGCAGCATTTAGATAAAAAGTTTGATGCGGTGGTGGCGAATCCGCCATTTTCTGCAAAATGGTCTGCCGATCCGTTATTTTTACAAGATGAACGCTTTGCTGCGTATGGCAAACTGGCGCCAAGCTCGAAAGCCGATATGGCTTTTGTACAGCACATGCTGTATCAACTGGATGACAACGGCACCATGGCGGTGGTGTTACCGCATGGCGTATTGTTCCGTGGTTCGAGTGAGGGCGTGATTCGTCAGTATTTGATTGAACAGATGAACGTGGTGGATGCGATTATTGGTCTACCCGCCAATATTTTCTATGGCACGTCTATTCCGACCTGTATTTTGGTGTTGAAGAAAAACCGTGAGCAGAGCGGCAATATTCTGTTTATTGATGCCAGCAATGATTTTGAAAAGCAGAAGAATCAAAACAAGTTATTGCCTGAGCATTTAGATAAGATTGTTGCGGCATTTGAAAAGCGTGAAAATATTGAAAAATATGCGCATGTGGCGACTTTGCAAGAAGTCAAAGATAACGATTACAACCTGAATATTCCGCGTTATGTGGATACCTTTGAAGCGGAAGCCGAAATTGATTTAGATGCGATTGCCCAACAGCTTCAAGCTTTGGAAGTTGAGAGCCAAAAGACTGATGCCATCATTGCGGATTTTTGCAAAGAGCTAGGAATTGTTTCACCGTTTGCGGAGGTGAAGTAATGGTTGCGCCAAAGTTAAGATTTAAAGAGTTTGATGGGGATTGGAACTCTATTGCTATTGGTCATTTTTTAAAAATCAAATCAGGCTTAGGATTCAAAGCAGAAGAATATACAACAGAAGAAGAAATTCGTCTTTTGCAGATTGAAAATGTTGGTTATGGTGCAGTTAAATGGACTCATAATGTAAAGTTTGTGCCAAGTAATTATTTGGAGCTTCATAGAGATTTAGTTCTTAACGAAGGTGATTTGGTTTTGGCATTAAATAGACCTGTGACCAATGATCAACTAAAGATTGCGAAATTAACAAAAGAAGATACTCCTTCAATACTTTATCAACGTGTTGGTAAGCTTGATTTTCTAAAAAAAGATTTTGATAGAGATTTTATTTTTCAAATTTTTCTAAAAGATGTGAAAAGCTATGTATTGAATAGCTCTATTGGGAGTGACCAACCTTTTATTTCGACAACAGATTTATATAAACATAAACTTAGTATTCCATCCAAAGAAGAACAAACCAAAATCGCTGCTTTTCTTTCTGCCGTGGATGAAAAGATCAGCCAACTCACGCAAAAACATCAGCTACTGAGCCAATATAAACAAGGCATGATGCAAAAGCTGTTTAGTCAGGAAATTCGTTTTAAAGCGGATGATGGGAGTGAGTTTGGGGAGTGGGAGGAAAAGCCTCTCAATCATTACCTATATACAAGTAAATTAAAAAATAAAGATTTAAAATTCTCTAAACAAGAGGTTCTATCTGTCTCTGGGGAATTAGGTGTTGTTAATCAGATTGAACTATTAGGGCGCTCTTATGCTGGAGTTTCAGTAGCTCCATATAGTGTTGTTGAGCATGCTGATATTGTATATACCAAGAGCCCACTTAAAAGTAATCCATATGGCATTATCAAAGTTAATAAAGGTAAAGCAGGCATAGTATCAACACTATATGCGGTCTATAAATGTAAAGATAATATTTACCCTGAGCTTATAGATTATTACTTTCAAAGTGACCTAAAACTAAATCATTTTTTAAAACCTCTTGTAAAAAAAGGGGCTAAGAATGATATGAAGGTTAATAATGATCATGTTTTAACAGGCATAGTCTCGCTTCCATCTTCCTTAGAAGAACAAACCAAAATCGCCTATTTCCTATCAGCCATTGACCAAAAAATTGAAGTCGTGGCACAGCAAATAGAACAAGCCAAACAGTGGAAAAAAGGCTTGTTGCAGCAGATGATTGTGTAGGGGAAAGTTATGGCAAATTGGCTAGTAACCGTAAATTATGCTGAGTTTGATTTAGAAGCAGCTTATGATGCTTTGCCGCAGATTTATTGGAAGAATTCAGCCACTAGTGAAGGTAAAGGGTTACAAATCAATGATATTGTCCATGTATATGTGACCCAACCCATCTCAAAGGTGATGTATCAATTCAAAGTTCTGGGGCATGCGGAAAACTCAGAATACCCAGTAGCACAGAAAGTATTTTGGTCGGATAAAAAGAAAATTGAAAGTTATCTAGGTGGATACTCTATTTTTGAAAAGTTAAACAAAGTGGATAAATCCACTTTGTCTTTTGAATATTTCAGACAGGAAAACTTAATTCCTGATGCTCCTATTCAAGGCCGTCGCACAGATCGAGATAAAGCTTCAAATGATCCAATCCGCATTTTTTTAACTCATATTTTTAATGAGTTTAAAACTGATAAGACGCCAACAGTAAATAACACTTTAGACTATAAGATAGTTATGCCTACACCTCGACTAGACGTAGATCCGAAACTTCTTTATACGAAGGCGGACTCTACTGGAGCAGGTTTGGCTTTAGGCAATGGTGGTCAATATACCTCTGCTATAACTGGCAATAAAATTGATATTCCATCTTTTGGTTCTATGAATTTAAAAGAGGCTAAAGAGTGGTTGAATCAACAATCACTGGAATTGGAAGCCCGTATCAAAAATATTGAAAAAAACTCTTCTCTTGATTCTGAACAACTAGCATTTATTGCTATCAATATGCGCAACTCTTTTATTAACTCTGCCAGAAATGCTGTCTATGATAAAAGAGTGTTTGCTAGTTTAGAGCTCGACCAGCCATTATGGGATTATAAGTATTTAGAATCTAAATATGCAAAAGAGGGGTACAGTGGAGAAGCATTAAATCGAAAAATAATAGCAGATAGTAGTGATAAAAAGATGCTTGATGATGCAATGACACTCCGTCATTTTGATGGTATAGAGGATGATTTGCTGTATCAACTTGCCCAAGATATGGAAACCAATGGTGCTCGAGAAATGCGCTCCACTGTAGAGCAAGGAGGATGTTTCCCCGCAGGGACACGAGTAATGACTGATAAAGGACTAGTCTCTATCCAAGATATTAAGACCGGAGATATGGTACTGTCTAAGCCAGAGAATGGAGAAGGAGAAATTTGCTATAAACCTGTTGTAAGAACTGTTTCTTATGACAATAAAGAAATTTGGGAGTTAAGTTATTTTGAAATTAGTGCAGATACAGATATTTCTAAATTAACAAGAATAAAATTATTACAAATTTCTCGTAAAGGGAAAATGTTTAGTACTATGGCAACACCAAATCATCCATTTTGGGTTAAAGGAGTAGGCTGGACAAGGTTAGATGAATTAAAAAATGGGCAAATTATAGAAACTAATGATCCTAAAATACTTGCTTTAGTCTTCATGGTTAATCCGTTACGAAAAACAAGTAAACCTAATGTTGCTGGTAGTTACCATCCACGTAATTTATTTGATGCTGATAAAAAAGGTTTTGAGATTGAAGATGTTGAATATTTTGATTTATTTGAATACTCCGATCTAGGGCTATGTGGGGTACTTGGAGAAAACTCATCTAGTCCATTTATGGTTGATAATCATGAAATTCATGTTTTGAAAGAAAATTTCACATTAAAAGTTTATAATTTTGAAGTTGCAGATCATCACACTTATTTTATTACTAAAAGAGGATTATGGGTTCATAATACTAATTGTGCAGAGGCTACCCCAGACGCTGCACCAAAAGATCTAGTGACTCGTTCAGGTAACGAAATATCTAAAAAAGATACGCTAGGGCATGATATTAATGTATAAGTTTACGATTAAAAATAATCGTATTGATACACTGGCTTTCGATCCCGAAAGTCAGGCCTTCGTAATTATCGAATACAAGCGTGAACGCAATTATAGCGTGATTGATCAAGGTGTTTCTTATCTGAATCTGATGCTCGACTATAAGGCCGATTTTATCGTTGAGTACAATGAGAGCCAGAGCAACCAGCTTAAACGTCAGGATGTGGATTGGTCACAAAGCCGAATCATCTTTGTTTCACCGAGCTTTACCGACTATCAAAAGCAGTCCACTAACTTTAAAGATTTAGGCATTGAACTGTGGGAAATCAAACGCTATCAGGGTGGAATTGTTTCTGTCAATCCATTGCAGAAAGCCAAATCAGCCCCTTCAATAAAGCAAGTGCAAAAGGTTGAGTCTGAAGACATTCAAAAGATTGCCAAAGAAATCCAGCAATATGATGAAGCCTATCACTTGGCGGATAAGTCCGATGACATCAAAGAGCTATATGAGCAATTCAGGGACTCAATTCTGGGCTTAACTACCGATTTAGAGGTTCATCCCAAGAAAATGTACATAGCCTTCCGTAAGGGTAAGCGCAACTATGTCTATATGAGTATTGGGACAAAGCAAATTCGTATATGGTTGAATATGCCTTTTAATCAACTGGATGACCCGAAACAGCTCGCGAAAGATGTAACTAATATTGGGCATTGGGGAAATGGTGATTGTGAGGTGATCGTGTCAGATACAGAAAATTTAGAATATATCTTGAGTTTAATTAAACAAACATTGAAGTGAATAATTTAAGATTTTAGAGGGGAAAGAAATGACAGTGCAAAGCGAATATCAACTTGAAAATAAACTGATTGCACAACTGCAAGGGCTAGGATATGCAACCGTTACCATCAAAGATGAACGCCAACTACTGTCTAACCTAAAAACCCAAGTCGAACATGCCAATGGACTTGCACCACTGTCAGAAACGGAATGGAAACAGGTCATCAGCTTTTTGAATGCCGGCACAGTGTTTGAGCGGGCCAAGAATCTGCGTGATCTGTTCCCAGTCAAATTCGATGATGGTACAAGCAAACACATATTTTTCCTGTCTGACGATCCAAGCAAGAACATCTATCAGGTGACGAATCAGATCACCATTGACCACCGAGACTACAATGGACGTACC
The DNA here is from genome assembly GCF_051948795.1 of Acinetobacter sp. Lyrl_1. Taxonomy (NCBI): domain Bacteria; kingdom Pseudomonadati; phylum Pseudomonadota; class Gammaproteobacteria; order Moraxellales; family Moraxellaceae; genus Acinetobacter; species Acinetobacter sp. Lyrl_1. Next base: position 51,222 of record NZ_JAYJLK010000005.1, on the reverse strand, counting down.
AGCCGTTTTGATGTGACCTTACTGGTCAATGGTTTGCCATTGGTGCAGATCGAGCTGAAAAAACGCGGCATGGAAATTGCCGAAGCCTTTAATCAAACACAACGCTATATTCGTGAAGCCTATTGGGCAGGGCAAGGGCTGTTTGGTTTTATTCAGCTGTTTGTGATTAGTAACGGTGCCAATACCCGTTATTACTCCAACGGCACCACAGGCATCGAGTTTGCCTTTCCATGGGCCGATGTCAGCAACAAACACATCAATGAAATTGTCGACTTTGCCGAAGCATTTTTAAATCAGCAGCATCTGACCCAAATGCTGACTCAGTACATGGTGCTGCTAGAAACCACCAAAAGCCTGATGGTGCTACGTCCCTATCAGATTTATGCAGTACAGAAAATTGTGGAGCATGTGCAAAACTCCGATCACAACGGCTATATCTGGCATACCACAGGTTCAGGCAAAACCCTGACTTCATTTAAAGCCAGTCAGATCATCATGCAAATGCCTGATGTGGAAAAGGTCTTGTTTGTGGTGGATCGTAACGACCTCGATACTCAAACCTCACGCGAATTTAATGCTTTTAAAGCCGACAGCGTCGACAGCACCGATAACACATCGACCTTGGTAAAACAGCTCGATCAACGTCATGACAAACTGATTGTGACCACCATCCAAAAGCTCAATCGGGCCATCAGCACTGAACGTTATTTAGAATCGATTGATTATCTTAAAAATAAAAAAGTGGTCTTTATTTTTGATGAATGTCATCGCAGTCAATTTGGTGAGACCCATCAGAACATCAAAAAATTCTTCAGCAATGCACAAATGTTTGGTTTTACCGGTACGCCTATTTTTGAAAAGAACAGCCAAAGCAAAGCAGGTTTAAAACTCACCACAGATTACCTGTTTAATGAATGTTTGCATAAATACGTGATTGTCGATGCCATCCGTGACCGTAACGTATTGCAGTTCCAAATTGATTATCGAGGCAAATACACCGCCAAAGGCATGGCGACCAACGAAAGTTATGAGGAAGATGTAGAAGGCATCGATACCAAAGAACTGTATGACAACCCGCAACGCCTTGAAATGATTGCCCGCTACATTGTCAATATTCACGATACCAAAACCCGTAATCGTGAATTTACCGCAATGTTCTGTGTCAGTTCGGTCGAAACACTGACCCAATATTACGACCTCTTTGAAAAGGTGCAGGCTGAAAAGCAAATTGAAGATGAAGCACAAGGTCGGATATTTAAGCCTTTGACCATTGCAACCATCTTTTCCTATGCGGCAAATGAGGCTGTACCGACTGATGATTTAACTGGCTTGATTCACGAAGAAGCCGCAGATATTCCAAGTCAGGTCAATTCATCCAGTCGGGATAAGCTGGATCGCTACATTGCCAATTACAACCGACAGTTCAAAACTAACTACAATTCTGGCGATCAATTTTATGCGTACTACCGCGACATTGCACAGCGTGTAAAAAACAGACAGATTGATATTCTAATCGTGGTCAATATGTTCCTCACGGGCTTTGACTCTAAGCCTCTAAATACCTTGTATGTCGATAAAAACCTAAAATATCATGGCTTGATTCAAGCGTTCTCTCGTACCAACCGTATCTACAACGATAAAAAACCATTTGGCAATATCATCTGTTTCCGCAACCTAAAACGTGCAACGGATGAAGCGCTGGCACTATTTTCAAATAAAGAAACGACTAAGATCGTCCTTGTTCCAAACTATGCGGAAATCGAACAGGATTACCAAGCAGCGGTGAGCAAACTGTTTGCCTTAACGCCCAATTACCAATCAGTCGATGATCTTGTTACAGAAGAACAGCAACTGGAATTTATTAAAGCTTTCCGTGAAGTGATGCGCTACAACGCGCAATTACAAACTTTTATTGAGTACGATCAAGACCAAACACAACTGGATAAACAGCACTTTGCGAATTTCGCCTCTAAGTATGCTGACTTATGCCGTGTTGTTAGAAAGACCACTAAGAAAGAAAAAGTGTCGGTATTGGATGATGTCGATTTTCAGCTGGATTTACTGCACAGTGACCGTATCAATGTTGGCTATATCATTAACCTCCTACAACTGGTCGTGGACACAGACTCAGAGGACAAGCGTCAGAAGTACCAAGCGCAAATTTACGATTTAATCAGTAGCGATATTAGCTTGCACGATAAGCAAGACCTGATTCAAAAATTCATTGAAGAAAACATGCCGAAGATGATCAATGGTCAAAGCGTCCAAACGGCTTTTGCTCAGTTCTGGGATGCTGAAAAAGAACAGGCCTATCAGCATCTTTGTAAAGAAGAAAACCTGAAACCAGAAGCGATGAAGCAGGTTCTGGAGCATTATGAGTTCACCAAACGCCTACCACGTAAAGAAGAGTTGAAGGACTTACCAAACTATAAGGTTAAGCTGTTTGAGCGGGAGAACGTGTTTAGCAATTTGCTGGTCAAGACCCGGAAACTGATTGAAAAGTTTTATGTGGGGTTTTAAATTGTCAAAGAAGTAAAGCACCTTAGTGGTGCTTTACTTCTTTAGGTGTATGCATTTGTTCCACCCTTTCTAAGACAGTGGCAGAGAACGGTGTCAACGGCATTCTAAAATTGACCCCTTTGAACTCGTATTAAGTTTCAACCTGTGGCTGAATCCCTATTCTTTTTTTATCCTTCAAACGATAACTCTCACCCGATATTTGTACCACATGACAGTGATGCAATAACGATCTAACATCGCAGCGGTCAACGTGACATCATCCTCAAACGACTTAGACCATTGGCTAAATGGTAAGTTACTCGTCAATATCGTACTGCCTTTTTCATAACGCTTGGCAATCACGTTAAAGAACAGATTCGCTTCTTCACGTCCAAAGGGCAAATAACCAATTTCATCGATAATCAATAATTTCGGGGCGAGTATCACGCGTTGCATATAGGTTTTCAATTTACCTTGCTGATAGGCTGTACTGAGTTACAGCATGAAATCGGCGGCGGTAATAAACTTGGTTTTGACATTGCTCATGATGGCCTTATAGGGAATCTTTAGAAAGAAAGCCAATCATCTCAGCAAGATAATTGGCTTAAGTGAGAGTCACGATTATCCGCTTATTCGTCGGTCATCCCAATAACACGGCACTACAATCAAATGGTTCTCATGTAACCGAGACCATAATCTTACACCTAAATCCCGCTGCATATTTTGGACTGTGAAATTGGAAATCAGCAGGGTAGATTTCATATTGTCATAACGACTATACAAAACCTTATGCACCATCTCCAGGCGTTTTTCATGCCGGTCATGCAGGCCATATTCATCAATCACCAATAAATCAAAACTGGAGAAATGGTCGATGACTTCTTTCTCAGAGCGCGAAGCATCTGACCAGGTATCCATCATTTTTTGAGCAATTTCTGCACTGGTATAGTAGCGTGCAGATTTTGTACTGTTATGCAGAATGTTGCGAATAATTGATGCACTCAGATGGGTTTTACCTGTACCCGGTGTACCAATCATCAACATGTTCGGGTTGTGGTCAGAAATAATTTGCTGTGCAAAGGCCTGACATAGTTTGATGGCATTGTCTTGTGCAGGGCATGCAACTACATAATTCTTGAAGCCACGATCCAGGTAGCGTTTATTGAGCCCTGAATTTTTAATTTTCTGTTGTAGCAATCGCTGTTGCAGTTCATTCTCATAGGCTGCATGTGAGTGATGGACGGTTTCTTTGGCACACAATTTACAGAGCCTGTGACCAGCAATTTCCATCAGGGGTATATGGTGGGTAGCGCAAAGTGTTTCCGTTGTTTCTGCGCGAAACTGGAGTGTTTTAAGCATGGTATTCATGACTGATCTCCTAAATCCACTTTGAATTTTCTAAAAAACTCTCATTTTTTTCTTCAAAATTTGAAGATGAAGATGAAGATGAAGATGAAGATGAAGATGAAGATGAAGATGAAGATGAAGGGCATGGTTCAAGCATGACTTGAGTAATACTCGGGCTCTTCTCAGGAGCTGCTTGAGTATTTACTTTTCGTTGCTTGGTTGATGCTTGAGCATTACTAGCGGATTTCCCCCAACGTGCCTGAGCTGCATTTTTAGCTTTATCAGATTTCATTTGCTGATTTTGCAATGCCTGGCTTTTTAAACTGGTTAAAAAATTTGAATGAATCTGCTCAGATTCGATTTCAAACAATTCCAGGGCCATTAGCGTATTCAACAAAGTTTTAGCCTTGGTATGTTGCGATAATTTTGTGATGCTACATACAGTAGCTAGGTCATGAGGAATGGCACCATTTTTCCAGAAATCCATCATTAACAGTAGGGTTGCACCAATTTGTTCTGCCGTCATTCGTGCAAATTTTGCCTGTAGGTCGCCAATATAGAGTGGCATCCAAATTGAAATATCTTTATGCATGTGTTCACCTTTTTATAGGTATAAAGGGGCTGAGGTCATCAATTAGATGACCTTATATGTTTGTTTTATGAGTGAGCGAGACTCATTAAGCGGAGACGGGCCTGTTGAGCCAAGTCATCGTAATGAGCTTGCCCTTCATCCAGCATTCGCTGTAGCCAAAGTCTCAATGCTTGGTGGTCATCGAAGCATTTATTGATTTCCAGCAAAAAGGCCAGATTGTGCAGTTTGGGAATGTGAAACTCATGAATGAGTTCACGAGCGACCAAATCTGCTTCAGGACTGACCACCACACCACCAAAGAAAGCTTTACTATTCATGTGCAAGCTCCTCTGCAGTGAGTCTCTCCAGCATGGCTTCAAAAGCACTGCCATCGCGACGGGTAACATTCGGAATGTAGCGGCTATAGACCCGGAATAACATTTCAGTGGTTGAATGCCCCAATTGGCGAGCGACCCATTCTGGATTTTCACCTGCCGCCAGCCAGAGCGTTGCTGCTGTATGACGTGTCTGATAAGCACGACGAGGCGTTAATCCTAAAAAGCGCAGGATAGGGTGCCATACACGTTTATTAACTAAACGGTAGTCTAGAGGACCACCATCACGGTTGCAGAAGACGAAGTTCGATTTTCCGTTGTTGAGGCTTTTCTGTTGCAGAAAGGCTTGGTACACCCGGTCATTCATCTGGATCGTGCGGTCAGAACCATACGTTTTGGTTCCACCAAGAACACCATTCACTAACGCTTCACGGATATGGATCTCACGACGTTGCAAGTCGATATTTTTCCATTGAAGGCCATCTATTTCACTAGTGCGCATACCCGTAAAAAAGCGGATGGTGTAATAAGGTTTAAAGTCCTCACGCACCGCAGTGAGAATTTTATGCACCTCTTCCAGAGAAAAAGGTGTGACTTCGATCTTACTTTCCTTCAGATTGTTTATATTTTTATACGGCGACTCAAAATCGTATCGTTCTGCCGCATCATTCAGTATCATACGTAAAGGCGTCATGATTTGATTGATCCTCGATGCTTTCAGACTTGTTTGATCTTTTCCGTGTGTCACTTTGGCGAGGGAAGCACGGAAGTTCAGCAAGTCTGACTTCTTAATTTTTGAGAGAACCTGATTACCAAAAGCGGGGATCAAATAGTTTTTGATTACAATTGAAACCTTTTGTTGATATGAATCTCTCCATTCAATTTGTTTCTGTTTAAACCACAATTCAGTAAACTCTTTAAAAAGAGGAACCTTGGTTTGTACAGCGATTTGCTGACTTCTTTTTTCCTTAAACTCCTCAACACGTTTACTTTTTGGAAAATACTTTTCGTATTCAAAAGTTCCCAAAGTAATTTCAGCTTGGAGCTGCTCGAGACGTTTTTTTAAAATTCGGCGATTATAGGCATTGTCTTCAAGATTGGTTGTCTCTCTGCAACGGATGCCCATGTAGCGAAAATCGGCAATGAGTTTGCCACTTCTTTCCCGGATGGTAGCCATCGGTTAAACCTCCTGAACCTTATTGAAGAGCATCCATACTTAAACCAGTGAATTTAAGCATTTCAGTTTCAATACGTTCCCAAACAAAAAGAATTTTGCGACCACCAAAAGGACGGATGTAATGAACACCTTCAATAAAGACACTGTCCTTCAGTTGGTTGCGAATAGTACGAGCGTCGTACTGGATTTTTTCAGCCAGTTGCTGGGCTGTGAGATAGGTATATGACATAATAGAGCCTCATATTTTTTACTAGGTAACTAGGAAAAATTATTCCTAAGACATAAATTATCATATTTTTATGTTGTTGCAAGTACTTTTTATGATTTAAATAGGAAATTTTATGATTATTTCAAACTTGGCAGTTTTATTAGCAGAAAGGAAACTTAAGGTTGCTGATTTGGTGAGAAGTACTGGAATTAATAAATCTACTTTACATAAACTTTATAATGATGAATCTGTACGGATTGATTTTGAAACCATTGATAAAATTTGTATTGCATTAGATGTGGAAGTGGGTGATTTATTGGTTTTTAAGAAAATTGATAATAATCAAAATGATAATAGCTAGTTTGGTCACAATTGGTCACATCAAAAAGTGAAATGGTCACAAATCCTTGATCGTTTGGTAAAAAACATCTTGTTTTGAAGAGAATAGGGTGATTTTTTACCTTCAAAAAAAGCTCTGAAAGTGGTGATCGATTGAAGACATTTAAGGTTAATTGAGACCATTTTTATTGTTGTGGGCACGCCATGGTCACATCTTGGTCACAAAATACAAATTACATTAAAAATATTTTTTATTGAATCGAATAACACAGGAAGAAGATTTTTTAAAAAATATAATAAAATCAATAAGAAAAAAGCCTCAATCTTTCGACTGAGGCTTTTGAAATTCTGGAGCGGGAAACGAGACTCGAACTCGCGACCCCAACCTTGGCAAGGTTGTGCTCTACCAACTGAGCTATTCCCGCATGCGGTGTATAATACATGATGCAAAAATAGGGTCAATCATTTTTTGCATATCGTTGTACTGACTGAATAAATAAACAACATTTTTAGAAAAAACAGCAGTCATCAGCCTAAATTTCATAACGAAAAGTGGTGCGAATCGTAAATCGAAGAATCCTCACGGCAAGATGCTGCGAATCACACAGAACACGTTATACTTCAGAGAGCTTTTAAAACCATTCGGGGAAATACAAGCATGAGCTTAGAACAACAGTTGCTACAACGCTTAGCCGTTTTCAATCCAAGCCATTTAGAGGTGGTGAACGAATCTGCAGGACATGGCGGTTATTTCCCGGGTAAAGAGTCGCATTTTAAAGTGGTGATGGTGAGTGAAGATTTTCAGGGGCTACGCGCTGTACAACGCCATCAAAAAATTTATGCTGCTGTAGGTGACTTACTTGCGCCAAATAAAATTCATGCACTGGCGATTCATGCCTTTGTTGCATCTGAATGGCAGGGACAAGACACCAGCAGCCCAGAATGCGCCCACGCACCAAAAACATCGTAATGGAATGAAATAAATGGAAAATTTAGGAATGCTGAATACCATTCACGTTGCTGCGGCGGCTTTATTATTATTGGTGCTGTTTGTGCGTGCCATGACTTTGTTTAAGGGCACACAAAATAACTCGCCTAATCCTAAAGCGTGGACAGTCTTTGTGGCATTGCAACATTCAGCACTGACGTTGATTGTAGTGACAGGTGTCATTGCTTTGTTTTTAAAAGACTTTCAAGTCGAAACATGGTTTTATGCCAAAATTATTTTATTTTTGGTGATGCTGTCATCTTTAATCAAAGCGTATAAAAAAGATGACAGTATTTTGTTGATTCAACGCCGTGTTGGTTGGGGCTTAGCCTTAGTCGCATTTTTTGCCATTTTAGGTTTGGTGATGTTAAAGCCAAGCTTTGGCTAAGTCAGCAGATCTTATTGTGGATGTTGCTCGTGGGTGTGAACTCACGAGCATTGAATGTATGTAAATATTGGCAAAAGATTGGCTGCATATTTGAGCACTGGTGAATTGTTAGACATAATTCGGCAAGAATATTTACAGCTCAGTTAAACTGAAGTGATGTCACAACAAAAATTGAAAAGAGGGGCGGCAATGCGCACACGTGTGGTGTTTAATCAGAAAGGTGGTGTTGGAAAATCCAGTATTACCGTCAATTTGGCTGCAATCAGTGCGCATCAGGGTTTAAAAACATTGGTGATTGACCTCGACCCGCAAGCCAACTCCAGCCAATATTTGTTGGGTGATGATGCTACTTATTCTGCCGACAAGCCTGCGCTTGAGCCCAACATCGAAAATTATTTTGAAGAAGTGTTGGGTGCAAACCAATCCAAAGGTTTACTGGGCAATGCTTTGGGCTCAATTTTAAAAAACCGCAGCAAAGGTTTAGAAGCTTATGTGCATCAATCGCCATTTAAAAATTTGGATGTGATTCCTGCGAGTCCGCAATTGGGCGGCTTGGCACATGCACTTGAATCGAAACATAAAATTTATAAGCTGCGCGATGCCTTGCAGCAATTGTCCGATCAATATGACCGTGTATTTATTGATACTCCGCCTGCGTTTAACTTTTTTACGCTCTCTGCCTTAATTGCTGCAGATCGGGTGCTCATTCCATTTGACTGCGATGTCTTTTCTAAACGTGCTTTGCAAAGTTTGATTGAAAATGTGTTGGAAACTCAGGATGACCACAATGCAAACTTGCAAATTGAAGGCATTGTGGTGAATCAATATCAAGCACAGGCCAAGTTACCGCGTGAAGTGGTGCAGCAACTTAAAGATGAAGGTTTACCTGTTTTGAATAGCATGTTGCCGCCTTCGGTGTTGATGAAAGAATCACATCATAAAAATTTGCCATTAATTCATTTGGCAACAGATCATAAATTGACGCAGGCCTATCAATCGTTGTTCAATGAAATTGAGCAAGCGTGATACAGAGGTAGACATGAAAACATTTGCAATTGGTCTTGTCGCGGCAAGTAGTTTATTGCTAGGGGCTTGTGCGACCACAGTGAAACCTAGCTATGTGTCGCCTACACATTATCAGGCTTTGAATTGCCAACAATTACAAAGCGAATATAACCGTATTCAGCAATATATTGAAAGCGGTGTTGAAGCACCGAAACGTACAGGTGTTGGTGTGGGTATCGGTTTAGGCGGTGGTTGGGGCAGCCGTGGCGGTTGGGGCGTTGCACCGAGTGTTTCTGTCAATATGGGGCAGTCATCCAATACCAAAAGAACAGAATTGGCACGTCTTTTAGGTGAGCAAGAAGCCATTGTGCAAGCAGCAAAATTTAAAGCTTGCCCGATTATTGTTAAGCCCAAACCTGTAACATCTTAAATTTTAGGATTTGCGAATATTTTGTCTATGGTGCTGCCATTTGTGCAGCACCATTGCTTAAAAAATGTAGCAAGATAATTCAAGGTTGATCTCAATCTAATATTTTAAAAACAAAAACTTAATTTTATTTTCTGTTCTATTTACACCCTTGGGTCAGTCCTGCCAGATAGAAAAACTTGTCATTTTCAATGGCTTTCATATAAGGTGTGCTCCTATTTTTGATTTGCATGCTCTGGTGTTTATGATTGAAAGTTGGCTCTTTGTCCTAGCAATGATTGCGGTCTTGATGATTCCTGGCCCGACCAATGCGCTATTGGCAAGCTCAGCCCACCAACAAGGCATTGCCAAAACCAGTCTGCTGATTCCCGCAGAGTTTTTTGGTTATATGTATGCCATTAGTCTGTGGGCGTTATTCATTCATTTGAGTGCGCCAATTTGGCCTTATTTGATTGATATTCTGCATGTTTTAAGTGCGGGCTATGTATTTTGGATGGCTTTTCATTTATGGAAGCAGTCACATTTAGAGCAACATTGTCAAAAACACTCTGCCATTCGCCCTGCACAATTATTTTTTTCGACTTTTAAAAACCCAAAAGCCTTGTTATTTGCTGCAGGTATTTTTCCTACAGAAACGTGGGATAACCCGACCAACTTTGCTATGGTCTATGTCTTATTTGGTCTGATTTTATTGCCAACAGCGTTATTTTGGATGTCTTTTGGGCGAGCAGTTTTGGCGCGAGAAACCAATAAAGTGACGGCAGATCTGTTATATAAAGGCTCGGCTTTGCTGTTGGTGGTGTGTATGCTGCCTGTGGTGGCACGTTTTTTCTAAAGATTTAGAGACTTTTGGTGAGTTGAGCAATCATCTCACCTGTTTTGAATGTATGAGGGCAGCGCTGTAACAGGCATGCCCAAAGAATTACACAACTTAAGCAGGTTTTTTCTTGAGTTTTTGGCGAATAAAACCAATCACTCCAGGCAAGACACTTAAAATAATAATGCCGAAAATTAAATGGGTGAAATTGTCTTTCACTATTGGCATATTGCCAAACAAATAACCGAGTGTAATAAACGACGCGATCCAGCAAAAAGCGCCAATCACGTTATAGGTCAGGAAGTATTTATAATTCATGCTGCCTGCACCCGCCACGAAGGGCGCAAAGGTACGCGCAAAAGGCACAAAACGCGCAAAAATAATGGTTTTTCCGCCGTGTCGCTCAAAAAACTTCTGGGTTTCGATCAAATGTTTTTTATTGATAAAACGTGATTCCAGTTCAAAAACCCGTGGACCAATATATTTACCAATGTGGTAATTCAGGGTGTCACCGAGTACCGCAGCAGTAAACAATAAAATACCCAAAATCCACGGATCCATCACTCCTGTCGATGTAGCCAATGCGCCTGCCGCGAACAGTAAACTATCGCCAGGTAAAAACGGCATGACCACCAAGCCCGTTTCTACAAAAATAATCAGGAATAAAATAGCGTAAATCCATACCCCATATTGGGTGATGAATTCGAGCAAATGTTCATCGACGTGTAATATAAAATCAATCAGTTCCATGGGAAAAAACAAGCGAAAGTGTGCTCAAATCCTAGCAGTCCACAGGCGGAAAGTCAGTATGAAAAGGTAAATAATTTTCACAGTGATTTTAGGGATGCTAGACCAGCCACATCGGTTCTTTTTCGTTGCATAGATGCAACAACATGTCTTTTAAATGCGTATTTATCCTGAATTTTGAAAAAACTAAGATGTATTTGTCTTCAAGAATGAATCAAAAATATAGGTGATCTGATGTTTAATCCAAATGTTGTGTTAAAAAGTGTGGTCGAAAAAGCAAGTGTGCAAGCCATTGTAAGTTTGTTTGCACGTGCTTTTTTAGCGTATTTATTTATTGTATCTGGTTGGGGAAAAATTGCAGGCTATGATGCAACAGTGGGCTATATGCAAGCTATGGGTGTTTCAGGTTCATTGCTACCTTTGGTGATTTTGCTAGAACTTGGTGGTGGTTTGGCAATTCTATTCGGTTTACAAGCACGTGTCGTGGGTTTGGGTTTAGGTGTTTTTAGTCTTTTAACTGCATTTTTATTCCATGCTGCACCAGAAGATGCGCTGAATTTTATGAAAAATATTGGTTTGGCTGGCGGTTTCTTCTACATCATGCTTTACGGTGCAGGCAAAATAAGTCTAGACCATCTTTTGGAAGCAAAAAAGTAAGTCATTGATTTCCACATCAGCTCAACAATTTAAGCAATCTTCAAGAAGGTTGCTTTTTTTATGCCATAGAAAATGCATAGTCTTTTAAAACTTAGAGTATGTGGTCACTGCAATATCACGAAGAAAAATAGCCATTTTTAGGATTGTCTGAATAGTGTGCGCAAGGCGTGGAAAAATGCTAGAATAGCGCGCTTAATTCGTTTGCCTTTCTATAGTTGTTTGTCATGACTACCAATACTCAAATTACTGAAGATCGTATCCTGATTCTGGATTTCGGTTCGCAATATAGCCAGCTGATCGCACGTCGTGTTCGTGAAGCGGGCGTATATTCTGAAATGTATGCCTACGATATGTCGGAAGAAGACATTCGTGCATTTAATCCAAACGGTATTATCTTATCGGGTGGACCTGAAAGTGTTCACCAAGCGGGTAGTCCACGCGCACCTGAAATTGTATTTAACTTAGGCGTACCTGTACTGGGTATCTGCTATGGTTTACAAACCATGTCAGAACAACTGGGCGGTAAAGTTGAAGCGGGTTCAGTACATGAATTCGGTTATGCCGAAGTCGATATTTTGGTACGTGACAAACTGATTGGTAACTTGCAAGATCGTGAAAACCAATTGCACGTTTGGATGAGCCATGGCGATAAAGTGGCACGCATTCCAGAAGGCTTCCAAATTACGGCTAGCACACCAAGCTGCCCTGTGGCGATGATTTCTGATGAAACTCGCCGTTTCTATGGGATTCAGTTCCACCCAGAAGTGACACACACTGCAAAAGGTGCAGAGTTATTGTCTAACTTCGTCCATCAAATTTGTGGATGTCGCGGTTTATGGACACCAGAACACATCATCGACCTGCGCGTAGAGCAATTACGTCAGCAAATTGGCGATGAAAAAGTATTGCTTGGTTTGTCGGGCGGTGTGGATTCTTCTGTGGTTGCGGCATTGTTGCATAAAGCCATTGGCGATCAATTAACGTGTGTATTTGTTGACAACGGCTTATTACGCTTGAACGAAGGCGATCAAGTAATGCAAATGTTTGCAGAAAACATGGGTATTCGCGTGATTCGTGCCGATGCAGAACAACGCTTCTTGAGCGCGTTGGCAGGTGAAGTTGATCCTGAGAAAAAACGTAAAATCATTGGTCGTGAATTTATTGAAGTCTTTGCCGAAGAAGCGCGTAAATTAGATGGCGTGAAATTCTTGGCACAAGGTACGATTTACCCAGACGTGATTGAATCTGCAGCCAGCAAACAAGGCAAGGCACACGTGATTAAATCACACCACAACGTGGGTGGTTTACCAGAAGATTTAGCCTTTGAATTGGTTGAACCTTTACGTGATTTATTTAAAGATGAAGTGCGTAAACTCGGCACCACTTTAGGCTTGCCACACAGCATGATTTACCGTCATCCATTCCCAGGTCCAGGTTTGGGCGTGCGTATTTTGGGTGAAGTGAAAAAAGAATATGCAGACATTTTACGTTTAGCCGATGACATTTTCATGCAGGAACTGCGTGCAAGTGGTTGGTATGACAAAACAGCACAAGCGTTTGCGGTATTCCAGCCTGTGAAATCTGTTGGTGTCGTAGGTGATGGCCGTCGTTATGCATGGGTAATTGCACTTCGTGCTGTAGAAACAGTGGACTTTATGACAGCACGTTTCGCACATTTACCGTACGATTTAGTCGACAAAATCTCTACCCGCATCATGAATGAAATTGCAGACGTTTCACGTGTCACTTACGACGTATCGTCTAAACCACCTGCAACCATTGAATGGGAGTAATTCAGGGATTTCACGAAGCACTGCTTCGTGCCTGAATTACGCCAAGCGCTATGCGCGCGGCAGTCGGGGTTTCAAGCAGCACTGCTGCTTGCCAGTTTTACGCCATGAGCCTATTTTAAAACACTGCTATTTAAAATGGGCGCAAGATGCGCGCAGCAGCTAGGGTTTTTTAAACATACTCTAGCCAAAAACCCAAAAAATGAGCACGTAATGTGCTCATTTTTTTATATCTTTAGATCATCCAAGATTTAACTTCTTTTTTTAAAATCGGTTCGGGTGGCTCAGACATTCCCACATCATAACTGATCACGCAGTTACGTCCGCTTTGTTTGGCTTGGTATAAGGCCAAATCGGCTTCTTTAATTAGGGTCTGTAAGTCGGTTTGTTGTGGTTTTAAACTGGATACTCCAATGGAGACAGTGAAATTAAAACATTTTTTATCAATGCACATTTCATGCTGAGCAATTTTTTGTCTTAAGCGTTCTGAAATCATCAGTGCTTCATCTAAGCTGGTTTCACTAAGCAGAGCGATAAACTCTTCACCGCCAAAGCGTGCCAAAATATCTTTACGACGCATTTCTTTACGGGCAATTTCAGCAATATTTTGCAACACCCGATCTCCAATATCATGCCCATAGGTATCATTAATTTGTTTAAAGAAATCTACATCCAACATCAATAAACAGATCGAATTCGATTTAGGCCATTCGTGAATTTTATGTTCCGCCATGTGCACAAATTGCCGACGGTTATTCAGTTGGGTCAGTTCATCGGTATGGGCTAAGGCTTGTAGGGTATGGAAATTCCAGTCATCCAGCAAACTGCGCAAAAAGTGGTGGCGTGCATTGAGGGTATTGCTCCAGCTAATATACAAACTGAGTAGCCACATGGGGATATAGACCACCATAAAAATGAGTGCATCTTGTAGGGTTGTTAAGGAGATGGCACTTAAAAAAATCAGCACACTCATGAGCAATGAGTTATACAGAGCAGGTCGGAAACGTACCTGAATACACAGATTAGCCATCACCACAAAAATAACTGAAGCGTAAAGATAATAGCCGACCCACGGACTGTGTGATTGCGACAAAATATAAAACCAGACACCGCAACACAGTGTGGCGCTGACCGGTAAAATTAAATCTAGCAGGCGAATATCTTTGATCAATTTAAAGCAGAAATAATTGCCAATCAGCGCCAATACAACAGCACTGAGACGGAGTGTGGCCGAGAGTGTAGTGACATCTGGAATGATGAAATAATCGATAAAGAAATACAGCAGGAACGTCATTTGCCCAATGTAATTGACTTGGCGTAAATAACGACGCTGATGTAAATTCTGGTGTTGATAAAAATGTGTTTCAAATTGCGGCGAGAGTTGCGCAGCAGGGTGCTGCAATGCTTTTTCAATTGCTTGTCGGTTTTCAAGATCACACTCAGTTGTTTTTAAAAGTTTTTCTGAGGCTTCCTGATTGCTTAAAATCTTCGAACGGGTCTGTTCCCCCATTCGAGCTTTTACAGACATAGCGATATTTACTCAAATTGACAACTTATAGTGAGGATTATGCGCAAAATGCAGAAAAAATAACCTCCCTAAATTTGGGTATTTTCTCTATTTTTTTTAAATTTTGGTCAAAATTATGCCATATATTTTAAGGTGTAGTTCAAGTTTGAACCATAAAAATCAGAACAACAAATTTCATCTTGCTCTTCGTTAGTGATTTACTATATTTAATAGTCAAGGAATTTACAGAAATATAAGAGGTATAGGATGAGCAACAGCAATTATACCGAGCTTTCCAATTCAGACGATTGTGATAAGTACGTCAAGCAATTTATACAGGAATTTCCACTGCGTAGTGCTGAAATTGGGCAGGGAACTTTAATTAAACGTGCTTTACCGAGTCGGCATAAACGCATGATTGGGGCATGGTGTTTTCTAGATCACGCAGGTCCTGTTAATTTTCCACAAGGTGAAGGCTTAGATGTCGGGCCGCATCCACATATTGGTTTGCAAACATTCACCTGGATGATTGAAGGCAGCATTATGCATACCGACAGTTTGGGTACTAAGCAATTGATTCGTCCCAAACAGGTTAATTTAATGACCGCGGGTTATGGTATTTCACATACCGAAGTTGCTCCCGACACCGAAACACACATGCATACAGCGCAACTGTGGATTGCTTTACCTGATGATCAGCGCAATATGGCGCCACGTTTTGATCATTACCCTGACTTGCCTGTGGTTTTGCTAGATGGAGTGGAATTTACCATCTTAGTCGGTGAGTTTTTAAATACCACTTCGCCAGTATTGGTACATAGTGAGTTGTTAGGGGTGGATATTTATAGTGAAACTAGCACGACAACCCGTTTGCCGCTGAATCCTAAGTTTGAATATGGTTTGATGATGCTGGAAGGCACAGCCACTGTGCATGGGCATGAATTAAACGATGAAAATATGCTGGTGCTTGAACCGGGCTTAACCGAAATTCAGCTAGATTTACATGCGGGTGCGCGTCTGTTGCTATTGGGCGGATTACCTTTTGAGTCGCCAATTTTGTTGTGGTGGAATCTCGTCGGTCGTACCCAAGAAGAGTTAAGCATTGCACGTGAGCAATGGATCAATCATGATCCTCGTTTTGGCACAATACCAGACTACGATGGACCACGTTTAGAAGCACCGACTTTCCCCGCAAAAATGCGTGCATCAAAATAAATGATGGAATATCAATCTATAGGGAGCATCTTATGGCCAAGATTGGCACAGCACAGGTACGCAGTTTAGACACAGCATGGCAAGGCCAGATTCAAAGTGGTCAGCACCAATGGAAGGTAGATGAGCCTGAAAAGTTAGGTGGTCAAGATGCAGGTCCTGCACCTTATGATCTGTTATGTAGCAGTTTGGTCGCTTGCACCATGATTACCTTGCGTATGTATGCACAGCATAAGGGTTTGGATTTTGGCAAAATTCAGGTCGAGGCGGACTTCTTTACCAATCAGGAAGGGCAGGAGTGGATTGAACGCCGTGTGCAAACTGAAGTGGTATTGGATGTAGAATTACAGCAAAAAGTACTGAATATCTGCCAAAAAACCCCTGTCACCAAAACGCTGCTACGCAGTATGGAAATTCGTACTGAATTGGGTTAAACCTAGAGTTGAATCCATCTCTTATAAATAGCCCTCTAGGACAGATCTTTTTTATAATGTTGAGTAAAATGGAAGATATACAATCACTCAAAAACATAGGCAATAAAACAAAATAGGACGTTTTATGATTACTTTACACCACCTTGATCAATCCCGCTCTTTCCGCATTTTGTGGGCCCTTGAAGAGCTGGGCTTAGACTATGATATCAAGTTTTATCACCGTCAGCCCAATTTTAGTGCGCCCAATGAATTAAAGCTGATTCACCCATTGGGTAAAGCGCCAATTTTAACTGATGCAGAGCAGACCATCGCAGAATCTGCAGTAATTTTGGAATACTTGCAGCAGCATTATGATTTGCAAGCGCAGTTTAAACCGCAGCAGACTTCAGCACAGCAAGCCTATCAATACTGGATGCATTATGCCGAAGGTTCATTAATGCCATTGTTAGTGATGCAGTTGGTATTGACCAAAGTGCCACAGCAAGTGCCATGGTTAGTTCGACCAGTGGCAAACAAAATTAGTGCAGGTATTAAAGCAGGATTTATTCAGCCTCGTTTAAAAGATCATATTGCTTATTTAGAAGATTATTTGGCCAAACATGATTATTTTGCAGGGGATTTTTCTTTTGCCGATATTCAAATGGGTTTCCCGCTCCAAGCATTGCAAAGCCGTACCGGGCATCATTATCCACAGATTGCGGCTTATTTGGCACGCGTGGAACAGCGTCCTGCATTTCAGCGTGCACGCGAACGTGAGCAGCAGTTAATGCAAATCTAGCGATGATTTTTGTGAGTACATCGTTCTATAGACCTAAAAAAAGATGCCGAGGCATCTTTTTTTAATTGATTTTGGTCGATTGATAGTAACTAGGCTTAGCGTTTCACGACAATTGAATCAATGCCGCTATGCTGTAAAGTTTGCTGAGCAATCACTGCAGCATCGGCTGAATCATAAGGGCCTGAAATCACCCGATACCAAGTTTCACCAGCTTCTACACTTTTCACCACATCTGCCGATAAACCATTCAAAATAATTTCGGCACGACGTGCATCTGCAGCATCTGGGTCGGTATAGCTACGCACTTGTAGAATATAGCTGGCTTGTACCACAGGGGCAGGCATTTCTGTCAGACCAACATTGGCTTCGCTGGCCGCTGGCGCCTCTACAGCAGCAGGCGCTTCAACAATGACTACGGTATTCTGTTGCTGTGTTTCAGGCACCGCTTGCTCAGGAATTGGGGTAACCTGTTGCTGTGGCAGCAAATCATAAAAACGATAGTCTTTGTTGGTATCTTCCTGATAATGCTCAGAATTGATTTGCCCTTTAGGCTGTACAGGTGCCCACGGTTTCCATAGCATTAAGGCTACAGCAAAACACAACACGATTAAAATCACCACGAGTGTGCCTAACCACGTTGGAATTAGTGGTTTTTTGGGCTTATTCGGTCGTTCAGATACACCGCGTTGCGTTTTTCCAAACACGTGGACTTCCTCTTGTTATGCTTTTATTGGGCTTTTACATTGTTTCTGGTGCAGAGACACCTAATAATTCTAAACCATTACGCAAGACTTGTTGTACGTTTACTGAAAGCAATAAGCGTGCTTGAGTCAAGGCTGCATCATCATTCAGCACTTTATGCTCATTGTACCAACCGTGGAACAATGCTGCTAATTCTTTCAAATAGTTACCTACCTGATGCGGTTCGTGGCTGTTGGCAGCACGTACTAAAATTTCAGGATAAGCAGCCAGTTTGGCTAAAATTTCAGTTTCAGCATCTAGCTCAAGTTTAGCGGCAAACTGACGTGCAGTCGTCGCATCAAAATTCAATTGCGTAGCAGCAGCTTTTTCGAGCATACGACAAATACGTGCATGTGCATATTGAATATAGTAGACCGCATTGTCTTTACTTTGTGAAACGGCTAAATCTAGGTCAAAGTCAATGTGCTGTTCAGATTTGCGCATGACATAATAGAAACGCGCCGCATCGTTACCGACTTCTTTACGCAAATCACGCAAGGTTACGTACTGACCTGAACGGGATGACATTTGTACCATTTCACCGCCACGCCATAAGCTCACGAACTGCACTAATAGTACCGTTAATTTTTTCGAGTCGTAGCCTAGTGCATCAATGGCCGCTTTCACACGTGAAATATAACCGTGGTGATCTGAACCCCAAATATCAATTAGGTCTGTGTAGCCACGTTGTAATTTATTCAGGTGATAAGCAATGTCTGAAGCAAAGTAAGTGGTTTGACCATTACGACGTTTCACCACACGGTCTTTTTCATCGCCAAATGCGGTCGATTTAAACCAGATATTGCCGTCTTGTTCGTATAGATAACCACGTTGATCTAGTGTTTGCAGGGCTTCATCAATTTTTTCAGTCAATGACGCTTCGCTAAACCATTGGTTAAAGGTGACACCAAACTCGCCCAAGTCATCTTTAATGTCGGCCAAAATAGCATTCAGCGCAGCCTGATGGAACACGCGATAATCATCACCCAAGAGCGTTTGTGAATTGAAAATCAAACCATCAATGTGTTTTTCTTTGTCGCCCGACAAGACCACTTTGTTGCCATCGGCATCGAGTTCTGCCGCATATTGCACATCTTCAGGCACATTGTTATATACATCTGCAACAGGGCGTACATGGCGTTCACCATCCTGTTTTAAAATGCTTTGTGCGATGTCTTTAACGTAGTCACCCTGATACGCATTTTTGGGGAACACCAGCGTTTGACCTGCCAGTTCCAAATAACGCAAGTAAGTTGAAGTCGCCAAAATATCCATTTGACGGCCAGCATCATTGACATAGTATTCACGGTCAACTTTAGCACCTGTGGCTTCAAGTAAGTTGGCAACTGTCATACCATAAGCAGCACCACGACCATGACCCACGTGTAGGCTTGAGGTTGGGTTAGCAGAAACGAACTCGACCTGAATGCGTTTTTCTGCATTGATTTGGCTGCGTCCAAATTGTTGTTTTTGTGCTTGAATTTGATCTAAAACACTAAAACGCTGGTCGGCATTTAAAAAGAAGTTAATAAAACCAGGGCCTGCAATCTCTGCTTTGCTGATGTCTGCAACTTCAGGCAGAGCAGCAAGAATTTTTTCGGCTAAATCGCGTGGCTTCATGCCTGCGGCTTTAGAGGCAATCATGGCAATATTTGATGCGAAATCACCGTGGCTGCGGTCTTTGGTACGGGTTAAATTACTCGTATTGTTCCAGTCAGATGGGAGTACACCTTCAGCTTGAAGGGATTGCACTGCATGATCGAGCGCTGCTTGTATTGCCGTATTCATATTTAGTCGAAAAATAGATGTGCAGAAAAACGCTAAATATAGCAAATTTCAGGGGCTTTAGGGGAGTGCAATTGTATGCTTTATCGAATTTCAGAGATTGTAGCTAAGCATGAACAAATTGCCTGAAAAATCATCCTTTAAGCAAGCAATTCATGGCATAGTATGCGGCATTCAGTGAGGCGAAAAGGCTGGAGCATGAAACAACGTGCAATGATTTTTGGCAATGTACCCAAATTACCCATGAAATGGGCCACGGTGGTAATGCCTTTCTTTTTATCATGTTTGATGAGTGGCATCATTTCGTTGATTAATATGATCCGAAATTTGGGCTGGATTGAGGGATTTTTTACCCTGTGGTTGCATAACTGGATGATTTCTTGGGCGTTTGCTTTTCCAGTCGTATTATGTGTGCTGCCTTTGGTGCGTAAGTTCACTGGCTTAATTGTAGATATGACGCCACTGCAACCACCCAAATAAATTAGGTTCGATGCCTATATAACATGGGCTATCAGAAATAAAAATCATTCAGATTTGGTTATCAAACTTCTAAATGCCCTATTTGCTGCAATTCGGGCTAAGCTAGTCAGATGTCAGATGGTGCATCTCAATCCATGCGCCATCAGCAACCGATTAGAATGAGATGAACAATGACAACCGCAAATTTGCAGCAGAAACGTCCTTTATATATTCCCTATGCGGGCAACGGCCTTTTAGAATTGCCTTTATTAAATAAAGGTTCTGCATTTTCAGAAGAAGAACGCACCCGTTTTAACTTGCATGGCTTAATTCCACATGCAATTGAAAATATTGAAGAACAAAGCCAGCGTTCGTATCAGCAATATTCTGCTTTTAGCGATGCCATCAACAAGCATATTTATTTGCGCAACATTCAGGACACCAATGAAACCCTGTTTTATCACCTGATTGAACAGCATTTGAGTGAAATGATGCCTATTATTTACACCCCAACTGTAGGCGAGGCATGTCAGCGTTTTTCCGATATTTACCGCCGTCATCGGGGTATTTTTATTTCCTATCCAGACCGTGCCCATATTGATGATATTGTACAAAACATCAATAAAAAGAATGTCAAAGTGATTGTGATTACCGATGGTGAGCGTATTTTAGGCTTGGGTGATCAGGGCATTGGCGGCATGGGTATTCCAATTGGAAAACTGTCTTTATATACAGCATGTGGCGGTATTAGTCCTGCCTATACCTTACCCATTACCTTAGATGTAGGCACCAATAACCCACAATTACTGAATGATCCGATCTATATGGGCTGGAATCAGCCACGTATTAGTGGTGAGGAATACTATCAATTTGTCGATCAGGTGATTGATGCGGTGAAACGCCGTTGGCCAAAGGCATTGATTCAGTTTGAAGATTTTGCTCAGAAAAATGCCATGCCCTTGCTGAATAAATATCGTGATCAGATTTGCTGTTTTAATGATGATATTCAGGGCACTGCTGCTGTATCTGTGGGCAGTTTAATTGCTGCATCACGTGCGGCAGGCAAGCAGCTGAAAGATCAAACCATTGCCTTTTTGGGCGCGGGTTCTGCAGGATGTGGTATTGCCGAGCAAATTGTGGCGCAAATGGTGGTGGAAGGCTTAAGCGATGCTGAAGCACGTGCTCGTGTGTATATGGTGGATCGTTTTGGCTTATTCACCAGCAATCAGCCAAACTTGCTCGATTTCCAACGTAAATTGGCACAAAGTCCTGACCGTGTTGCACATTGGGGCAATCCTGAAGGTGTGATTTCTCTGTTGGACGTCATTCAAAACGCCAAGCCAACGGTATTGATTGGGGTTTCGGGGCAACCGGGTTTATTTACTGAAGAGGTGATTAAAACCTTGGCTGCCAATTGCGAGCGTCCAATTGTATTGCCATTGTCAAACCCAACCTCACAAGTTGAAGCATTTCCTGCCGATATTTTGGAGTGGACTGAAGGCAAGGCCTTAATTGCAACAGGTAGCCCATTTGAGCCAGTGAACTATCAGGGCAAACTTTATAATATTTCCCAATGCAATAACTCGTATATTTTCCCAGGTATTGGCTTAGGGGTAATCGCTGCAGGGGCAACACGTGTGACAGACAGTATGTTAATTGCATCCAGTAATGCGCTGGCGGACTGCTCACCATTGTTGCAGGATCCAAATGCAGATTTATTGCCTGATTTAAATGAAATTCAGCAGGTGTCTAAATTTATTGCATTTAGAGTCGCAAAAGCAGCAATGGATGCAGGCGTTGCAGCTGTCATGAGTGATGAGGCATTACGAGAGGCAATTGAGGCTAATTTCTGGAAGCCTGAATATCGTGATTATAAACGTGTGACGTTTTAAGCAAAATTCATTCGTGTATTGTTAATGAAATAAGCCACAAGGCGTGTTATTGCACGCCTTGTTTTTATTTGGAATAGGATGGGGTTTGCGATGTGATTACTTGGAATTTAAGTCTTCAACTCACACTAAGCAATATAGTTCTGTTTTGGATTTAAATCGGCACAATTCAAAGGATTTAAGGCACATTGCAATTCATCAATTTGCTGCTCACTGACATAGCCTTGTCCAATCAGGTATTTTGCAACGTGGTCATCTCTCAGGCTTATAAACGCAGCATCGTACACGCCTAAATCGACAAATAAGGCTGCCGTTTCAAGACTGTTAAAACGGTCTAAATACACGTCATTGCCATACAGTAGAAAAATATGTTCAGTGGGTGCATGCGCATCGACTTTTAAGCGTTCTGCCAGCTCAAAAGGTGAGGTTTTAATGAACAGCAAATCGGACAATTCATCAAATTGAGCTGTATCGACTTGTGCCTCATCTGTTTTGACTTTGCCTAACCATGCTTTAAAGACCAGTACCGCACCACCACGTAATAACATACTCCAAATATGCTGGCGGGTGCTTTGATCTAAGCCTTGCGCTTCTTGTTCCAAAACATCCAGTAATTGCTCCTCCTGTGCTGAAAGTTTGTTGAACAGACCTAAACCTTGTGGTTGATACGCCGCAGGGCGAAACACATCAAAATTGAGTTCTTCAAAGACTTGTAGGGCTAAGGGTACTGCGGTTTGATACAGGGTATTCAGCGCTTGTAGATGAGGAGCTTTGAGTTTGCTGTTTTGAAACAGACGATCCCAGTGAATTTCGGGCAATAGCGCATTTACGCCATATTGACGCTGTAGCTGCTGTGTTTGTTCTGTGAGCTGCTGTTCATGGTTCACGGTATTCATGAGATTCTTCCTAAAACGTGAAAACAGGTCGATCAACGCTTAATAGGGCAGGAAATTTGTTTGGATGTGGCTTGAAGATGAATGCGCTGATCATTTCTTGTACTTAGTTATGCGCGCAGATAGTCAATAGATGTATAAGACTAAAGTCTAATGTATTGCAATGTGCTCAGAAAAGCCTTTACAAACTCGGCAATTAAAGAAATTGTAAGCAAGTTTGGGTGTATTTGCTTACGATCTTGTCAGACTTTGCCATAGCGAATCTGACCATGATATTTAATGTGAATTGTAGCGCATCAAAAGGCAGTGTTTTTGAAAAGTTTGGTCAATTGGTGTGCTGCATCAGGTCAATCGCTGTCAATATTGACAGCAAATGTGTTGGATTTTCATTGTAGCCATATTTCGCTATGTAAAGTGAAGCTTGGTCATCAGACTAACAAATGTAACCAAACCAGAAAATGTAACAAGGTCGGTGCGTTCATCTCAGCTTTATCTCTGTGGGATGAGCGCCCCAAATTAGCCAAAGTTAGGTATGTGAATCAAGTCTCCGAAATTTTCAGACCCGATAACCAAGAACGTAGCGATGCTGGTTTTAATGGTTTTTTCAGCAAGACGATGTTGAGTTCTTTTAAGCGTTGCGGTAGTTCTGGATCAGAGTCAGCAGTAATTAACGCCACAGGTACATCGGCTTGACGATGTTCCAGAATAAAATCTAAACCGATTTTATCGTCATTTAAGTGCTGATCGACCAACCAAACTTGAATGTGCTCACGTTGAATCAACTCAATTGCTTGTTCAGGTTCGGTGGCTTTAAATACGTGATAGCCCCATTTACTCAGCAGGGTCGCCATGCCTTCCAAAATGGTTTCATCATTGTCTAAACACAAAATTTTATAGGCTTTGGTTTTCAACGGCACCACTTGCACAGGTGCAGCCACTACTTTTGGAGCTTCGACAATCGGCACTTCAATCATAAAGCACGAGCCTTTGCCCAATTCCGAATAGACATGCACAGGGTAGTTCAGCAAACTGGTCATACGCTGCACAATCGCTAACCCAAGACCTAGACCTTGCTCACCCCAAGGCGACGTATGTCCGCAACGCTCAAATTCCTGAAACAGTTTAATACGTTGTTCTTCGGCAATACCCGGACCGGTATCCCACACCCCAATTCGAATATGTTGTGGATGTTCTGCAGAACGTAACACGCCCACGACCACACGCCCTTTGGCGGTATAGCGCAGCGCATTGCTGACAAAGTTTTGAATAATACGACGAATCCATTGTGGGTCGGTATCAATCCAGAACTGTACGTCATGCACACGGAATTCAATGCCACGTTGTGCCGCAATGGATTTAAATTGCAGGCTTAAATCGCTGAGTAAGTCATGCAGTGGATAAGCCTGACGTTTCGGCTGAATCGTACCGCCTTCCAAACGGGCAATATCCAACAAGGCCGAGAGCATACTTTCTGCACCATGCAGGGCACGATCCAGTTGTTGCAGGGTTTTACGGTCTTCATCGGACTGAATACTTTGCTCTAAAGCCGTACTGAATAAGCGCGCTGCATGCATTGGCTGTAATAAGTCATGACTGGCAGCGGCAATAAAGCGGCTTTTGGACATATTGGCTTTGTCGGCTTGTTCACGTGCCAATTGCTGTTCTGCCAAAGCATCGGCCAATTGTTGTGTGCGATCTTGTACCCGTGCTTCAAGTACGGCTTCGTTTTCACGGAAAGCGGTAATATCGGCAAAGGTGGTCACGAAACCACCGCCTTCAATTGGATTACCACGCATTTGAATTACACGACCATCTTTACGGATGCGTTCAAACTCGTGTGCACTGCCCATTTTCATCCAGTGAATACGTTTACGCACGTGTTCTTCAATTGAGCCCGGACCACATTCACCACGTTCTGCGTTATAGCGAATCAAATCGGCAATTGGGCACCCGACATAGACAATATCTTTAGGATAATCAAATAGTTTGAGATATTGATTATTCCATGCTACCAAACACATATTTTCATCTACCACACTCACGCCTTGGGTCATGTGGTCAATCATGGTCATGATTAGGTTTTGGTTAAAGCGTTGCCATTGTGAGGCTTGGTCAAGAATATTCGCAACTTGCCCTAAAGCGAGTCCGTTATTGACCATGGCAGTGGTGAGCAAAGTACGCGCAGATGCTGCACCAATGGTGCCTGCCAAATATTGTTCGGTAAAACGCCACCACATGCCGTTGGCATTGGCATTTTCATTCAGCACCACATTATTTTGCTGACTAAACTGCTCAAAGGCGTGTCGGGTTGGAGATTCGCCTGTAATGCGTTTTGCCAGTGTGATTAAATCGCCTACTTTTAAACGCGCTACATCCTGATGTGAATAGCTGACCTCGTTGCTCATGTTCTGAGTTGGCAAAGGCTTGGTTTCATAATAAAAGAAACTTTCGGCCTGAATCTGTTCTGCCACACTTGGGCGGAAAATACGTGACACCCAAACATATAACAAAATATTTAAACCGAGCGCCCAAACCACCCCATGTGTGAGCGGGGCAAAAGATTCAAAGCCAAGCAAGGCTTCAGGGCGTAACCAGTTGATGCCCAAAGGCCCAAGCAGTAAAAACTCACGGGTAAAGTCGCTGAACTGACTTGGCAGGCTGCGTAAAATGGTCGGAAGCAGCAGGGTATAGGCCCACATCGCAAAACCAACAATTAAACCTGCATAAACGCCCTGTTTACTGCCACCGCGCCAATACAAACCACCAATCAGGGCAGGAGAGAACTGCGCCACTGCACTAAAGGCCAACAAGCCAAACACAGAAAGTTGATCAATATCGTTAAAGAAGTTGAAGAACAGGAAGCCGAGTAGCATTACCGCTAAAATACAAATGCGTCGGGTGAATTTCAGTACCAAAGGCAAGCGCTTGTCATGGCGTGAGAAAATACCCATGCGCCATAAGGCAGGCATGATCAGGTCATTACTCAACATGATTGACAACGCAACAGAAGACACCAACAGCATACCTGTAGACGCTGAGAAACCGCCCAAGAATGCCAACAGAGTCAGCCAGTCTTGGTTATAGCTAAGCGGTAAAGACAATACTGCTACATCAGGGATGGCTAAATATTGTGGCGCTGCGTGCAAGGCCCAACTGGCAATGGGAACAATAGCGATGGTGGTTAAAATCAGATAAACGGCAAACCAGCGACGTGCACCCCGAATATGCTTCTCATCACGCAATTCAACCACAGCCACGTGGAACTGACGTGGCAAACAAATAATGGCTAATGCCGCCAATAAGGTTTGTATCCAGAAGGTTTCAGGCACACCAAATAGCTGGACCTCATTAAATGTGATTGAAACATCATTGGCAATTTGATGAATATTGCCGGGTGCTTCAAAAACGAAAAAGAATGCTACTGCGAGTAATGCAAACAGTTTCACAAACGATTCAAAGGCAACTGCCAGCATTAAACCGCCGTGCTGCTCTGTATTGGCAATTTGTCGGGTACCAAACAGCATGGCTAAAATCGCCAATAAACCTGTCAGGAACAACACCGCATTGGTGGTACTTTCCACATTGGTGCTTTGATCGAGAATGACGGCAGCACTCAGCGCAATGGCACGTAACTGCAAGGCCAGATACGGAATAATTGCTATTACCGCTAAAATGGTGACCAGTGATGCCAAGGGGCCGCTTTTACCGTAACGCGCAGCGACAAAGTCCGCAATCGATGAAATGGCGTGGTGTTGCCGTACTCGACCTAAACGTCGCCAAATATCATAACCAATTGCGACAAACAACAATGGCCCTAAATAAATCGGTAAAAAGATGATCCCTTCACGAACGGCTGCGCCCGTTGCGCCATAAAAAGTCCATGATGAACAATACACCCCTAAAGTTAAGCTGAACATGAGCATGCGCCCACGCGTGCTTAAACGACTGGCGTGTTTTTCCCCATAGAAAGCACAAATAAAAAGTAATGCGATATAGAGGGCTAAAACCCCCATAATGAGCCAGCTGTTCATGATGCCTTAAAAGTATCGACAATAGGGCTATGATAGCCTATTCCATTGCCTTTGCGCTGAGGTTGATCATTTTTTTAGCGACCAAAGTCTAAATTGCAAATCGGCTTCAACATTGTTAATTTTAAGTTCGAAATAATTCGAATTAAAAATTTGCGCCTAAGGCAGGGCGCTTTAAGGAGCAGGTTATGGATGAGGTACAAGTAGATCGTATTCTACAAAACCCAAAATTCAAAGAAATGGTTCGCAGAAAAAGTAACCTAAGCTGGACATTAACAGCAATCATGTTGTTTGTGTACGTAGGTTTTATGCTTTTAGTGGGCTATAACAAAGAATTCTTATTGAGTTCAATTTCAGGTGGTGTGACGACTTGGGGTATTCCACTGGGTCTGGGCATTATCGTTTTATCTTTCATTTTATGTGCAGTTTACTCATCAATTGCGAATGGCAAACTTGACCAGTTGAATGAAGAAGCGATGCGTGAAGTTGAAGCAATTACACATGAGAAAGGACCGCACTAAGATGAAATGGAATTCATTGAAAGCACTGGCTGCGTCTACTGTATTAATGTCAGGTATGGCATTTGCAGGACCAGATTTAGGTGCAGCAGAACAGCAGCCAACCAACTGGCCAGCAATTATTATGTTCTTAATTTTCGTTGGCGCAACTTTGTTCATTACTAAATGGGCAGCGAAGCAAACCACGAGTACTAAGGACTTCTATACCGCAGGCGGTGGTATTTCTGGTTTCCAAAATGGTCTAGCGATTGCAGGTGACTATATGTCAGCAGCATCGTTCCTCGGTATTTCCGCAATGGTGTTTATGTCAGGCTTTGATGGCTTGCTATATTCACTAGGCTTCATGGTGGGCTGGCCAATTGTATTATTCTTGATTGCTGAGCGTTTACGTAACTTAGGTAAATATAACCTTTCTGACGTGGTATCGTTCCGTCTAGCTGAAAAGCCAGTACGTACCCTTGCAGCATTCAGTTCACTTGTTGTAGTTGCGTTCTATCTGATTGCACAGATGGTAGGTGCGGGCCAGTTAATCAAACTACTCTTTGGTTTGAACTACAACCTTGCTGTAGTAATCGTGGGTCTACTCATGATGGCTTACGTAATGTTCGGTGGTATGTTGGCAACAACTTGGGTACAGATCATCAAAGCGGTGATGTTACTTTCAGGTGCAACTTTCATGGCCTTCATGGTAATGAAAGGTGTGGGCTTCAGCTTCACTAACATGTTCGAGCAATCAATCCAAGTATTCTCTAAAGTACATGACTTGAGCTTGGCAGATGCTGCAAACATTATGGGTCCTGGTAAGTTAGCCTCTAACCCAATTGATGCAATCTCGCTTGGTCTTGCATTAATGTTCGGTACTGCAGGTTTACCACATATCTTGATGCGTTTCTTCACTGTAAAAGATGCAAAAGAAGCGCGTAAATCAGTTGTAGTTGCTACAGGTTTCATTGGTTACTTCTACCTATTAACGTTCATCATTGGTTTTGGTGCGATCCTTTATGTATCAAACAACCCACAATTCCTTGATGTTGCGAAAATGGCAGTTACTGGCAAGTTAGAACTTGTTGGTGGTAACAACATGGCTGCGGTGCACTTGTCTGACGCAGTTGGCGGTGACTTGTTCATGGGCTTCATTTCAGCGGTAGCATTCGCAACAATTCTTGCAGTTGTAGCTGGTTTGACATTGTCTGGTGCTTCAGCAATCTCTCACGACTTGTATGCTAACGTATTCAAGAAAGGTCAAACGACTCCTGAATCTGAACTTCGCATGTCTAAAATTGCAACTTTAGGCTTAGCAATCTTCGCAATGATCTTGGGTATTCTTTTCGAGAAACAAAACGTTGCGTTCATGGTAGGTTTAGCATTCTCTGTAGCAGCATGTGCAAACTTCCCAGTACTTGTATTGTCTATGTTCTGGAGAGGCTTAACGACTCGCGGTGCAGTGATTGGTGGTGTAGCAGGCTTAGCTTCAGCAGTAACCTTGATTGTATTGTCTAAAGCAGTTTGGGTAGATACGCTTCAAATTTCTGACACACCAATCAACCCATTTAACGGTCCTGCGATCTTTGCAATGCCACTTTCATTCTTCTGCTGCTGGTTGTTCTCTATCACTGACAACTCTGCGCAAGCACAAGCTGAACGTAAAGCATTCGATGCACAGTTCGTACGCTCACAAACTGGTATTGGTATCTCTGGTGCATCTGACCACTAAGGTCTGAAACACCTCAAAAAAGTCCCAGCAATGGGACTTTTTTTATGGCTAAAAATTCATGGATGATCTATCTAGCATCTAGGAGGGCTATTTCATCTAAAGCATAGAGAGGTTTTATATATGCAATTTTGATACAGAGTCCATGCATGCGGTGATCTGGCAGCATGTTATGTTAGAAATCAAAACAATAAAAAGGCAGCCGAGGCGTATGCAAGCACTACAAAATGTATGGAAAGGTTTTCGGATATTACCTTCGGCATGGCTGTTGTTCTTACAATTTGTGATTTTGCTGCTCTCACTTTTTGCACATCACAACATGCCCTATAAAGTCATAACATGGATGGTCGGCGTACTGGTCTTGTTATTGATTGCTAAAGTTATTCGTCAGACTCCTATGCTGAGTGTGCTGGGACTAAGTTTTGTATATGCTGCACTATTTTTTTCAGTATTGATTTTATTGGGGGTGCGGCATCCGCTGGTATTGGTACTGAGTCATGCCTGCGAAGCGGCTGCATATTTTAGTGCTGCTTATGGTTTATTGCGCTATATGTTTCATGATCGCTATTTAACCAAAGATGAGTTGTTTGCTGCGGCAGCAGTCTTTACTTTAATTGCTTGGGGATTTGCCTTTTTATATAGCATTTGCCAGATATTGATTCCACAGAGTTTTCAGAATCCAAATGTTATAGGCATGCAAAGCTGGCTAGACTTGCTGTTTCTGAGTTTTAGTTTGCAGTCTGCAACAGGTTTATCTGATTTAATGCCCGTTAGCCCAGAAGCTCGGGTGATTGCCATGTTACAAATGTTTTGTGGGGTAATGTATTTGGCCCTTATCGTTTCACGTTTAATCGCGCTGCAATATATCAGTCATTTACCCCATCATCACCATGATGATTCTTCGGATTAAATCGATACTCCGTGAGGGATATGTCAGGCATTAAAAAAGACGCTCAGAGGAGCGTCTTTTTTATATTCGGTGTCTAATATTCAATTAGAAACGGAATTTAGCGTTTAAGCCAACAGTTTGTGTGTCAACAGCTACACCTTCTGCATTCGCATTTACATAGCTTGCACCTACTGCAATCGCAGGAGTGATGAAGTAGTTTACGTTTGCACCCCAAGCAGAGTCGATAGCAAAGTCAGCACTAGTTTCTGCATAAGAAGCACCAACGCTAAGAGCAGGTGTTAAGTAAAGATCAGTTTTTAAGTTGTACATAGTGTCTTCACCATATACAAGACCAGCTTCAAAACCAACAGCCATGTTTGTGCCGTCAATTGCACCTACGTACTTAGTACGTGCAGTGATTGCATCTTGGTCATAGTTTGGGTCTTCGCCAATTGAAAGTGATTCAAGAGCTGCTTTAGCAACACCATTAGAAAGAATGTTGAAAGCATCTAAAGAATACTGGTCTGCAACACTTGTATAACCAACAGCAACCAAGAAGTTAGGCGCAACGACTGCACCAAGTTCTAAGGCATAACGGTCGCCATTGTCGTTTGGTTCGCCAGTTTTATTGTCTGTGATAGTATGGCTATAAGATGCACTTGCATACGCTGGAACAAGTTTAGTTGGAACATACGCTTCAGCTTTAGCGCCATACACGTGCACAACGTCACGATTACCTGGTAGTTTGTCTTCACCATAGTTATATGCTAATGAGAAATTAGATGCTTGGTTTAAGAACGCAGCTTCAGCCAATGGACCTTTAGTCGCATCAACATTTTTGAAGTAGTAAGTACCTTGAAGGGCACCATAAAAGTCCTGATCGTTTACTGTATTGTCGATATATTCAGATTGACCTTGAACTTCGAATTGGTACGCTTGAGCACCGGTCATGGCTAATAATAATGCAGTGGCTAAACCGAGTTTTTTCATGATAGTTACCAGTTTTGTTAAAAATGGATGAAACATTGATCATTTTAGTGTAACAAATTATTAAGTCAATGAACTAAAAGGACTTTATTTAAGAATTAAGTCCAATTGACTTTGGTGTTTAAAAAATATTCAAATAAAATTTTTGCTGTCAACCTAAAAACTGTATGGATAACAAGTCGATATGTTCGTTTTTGCAACAAAAGTAGAAATAATAAGCAAAGCATTAATTGGATTAATCGATAAATTTAATTGAAATTATCTGTAATAATAATTCTTGGAGAGTGAAGAATAACGGAAAAACTCACCTGTTTTAGGGTGAAATCATGATTTTTGGATAAAAAACAAACTAAAAATAAGGTCTGTTCAGAATAAATTTGAGTGGAATAGTCGGCATAATGTGAATTTAATCACATTAATTTTGACTATTTGTATAAAAATAAATCAGACTGGTTGACTAGGCTTTACATAAACTGTGATTTATTTCATAATTCCACCATGAAGTCCTACTACTTAAGTCGGGTTTGTAAATTATGTGACTTATCTCATAATTTAACCATCAAATCCTAAGCTTGGTTCATCCAGTAGTGCGATCTGATTCTCCATAATTGTTTGCTTTTTATCTGCCCAACTTTCCCCAAGGTTGGGTTTTTTTTTTGCATGTGAAAACGCAAATGGTTTTGCGAAAATTGCACTGATATGGTGCGGTTTGAGGGTGTGATATGATCAAAACCCATAAAAAAATCCCAGTTTTCTTTCAAAAACTGGGATTTTTCGCCAAAATTTGCGGGTAAATTTAGTTTACTGCTGAGGAAAAACTAAACTCGCCCTAATGAGGTGCATTATGCACCCAAATGTTGCATCTGTAAAATATTTTCTGCATGCTGAAACATTATTTTTTTGTATTTGTTGTTTTAAGAAAATCGGCACAGGGTATGGTTTTGGACGTTTTCTTGAATAAGATGCTCTAGTTAGACAGGTTTAAAATATCAGATCCAATTTAGCTGTTATGATTTGGTGATAAAAACTAAATAATTCAAAATATAAGTGAATTAATTATCTTTTTTGTAAGTAATTTAAAGATTGCTCATGTAATATAGTCGCCGATTAAGTGATCAAGTCCACGATTTTGCACAGTTATAATGACGTAGGTGAAACTTAGCATGATGATGAAATTGCGCACAGAGCATATCAGTCAGCGACTGTTGATCTCGATGATCATTATTATCGTGTCATTGCTTTTTATTTGCGTTCCTCTGATGGTGAATAGTTATCAGAGTTATCAAAAAACAAAACGTGCTTTAATTGAAATTTCTGTATTAGGCAAAGTGGCTGAACTGACCAATAGTATTTCGCGTGAACGAGCACCTGCAAACAAAGTCATGTCGAGTTCAGCAGCTGAATTTCAGCAAAATTTACAAGAATTGAAAGCGTACCGTGCTGGCGTGGATCAACAAGTAGAACAGACCATCAATATTTTAAGAAAAGAAGGTTTTATTATCCATGCGCATCATTTATCGCATCAATTAAAGACCGCTTTAGAACAAGGGCGTCAGGCGGTCGATGAATATGCAGCAACTCCACAGCATTTGCGTAGCTCTCAACAGATGGATCATGCGATTCAAAAAATGTTTGCGGCATGGGACAGTTCTCAGCATGTGCTGAAACACGTCATGCTCGATTCAGTGGCAAAAGACTCATCGGTATCGACCTATTATAGTGTGATTTTTGTTCTTTCAGATTTGCGTGATCAAGCGGGAAGGGTGGCATCCAATATTATTGCCGCGGTAACGTTTGCTGAAAAAATTCCTGAAACCAATTTGGCGAGCTCTTTGCAAACCCAACGCCAAGCTTATTATTTGTGGGATTTAATCCATACCATTTTGCCTGAAGCACATAAAATTCCTGAATATAATATTTTGCATGATCAATTAAAAAAGGAGTTTCTGGATGAGGGAATTCCTATCGTCAATCAATTGATTCAGCAAAGTATTGATGGGCAACCCTATTCATTGACAGGCACTGAACTCACCCAAAAATTGGTGGATAAATTCAACACTGTGGTCAGTTTGCAGTCATTTATATTAGCGCACAGTTTGCAGGTTGCGCACAAAGATTATCATCAAGCTCAGCGTATTTTCATTTTAACCCTAGTAGCGTCAATTATTTCGTTATTGGCTGCTATTTTCACCATGGTCTATGCGCGCTCAAAGGTCTTTATTCCTTTAATTCAGGCACGCAGCCAAATTTTACGCTTGGCAGCTTATGATGATGAAGCTCAAGGGACGCAAAATCCAGACAAGGTAACGCTCTTAGAGGCCATTCAAAAATTAAAACAACGCCTAGAGCAGCGTGATATTTTAGAATTTCAGCTGCGTAATATTGCCAATACCGATGCCTTAACTGGTGTTTCCAACCGTTTGGCGCTTGAGGAATACATCAAATATTTAGAACATCGACCTGAAAAATTGAGCAAAACTGGTCTGATTATTATGGATGTGGATAAATTCAAACACATTAACGATACCTTCGGGCATGTGGTAGGTGACCAAGCTTTAAAATGTATTGCCGATACTCTCAAAGCGCATGTCCGTGCCTCAGACTTGGTGGTGCGTTATGGTGGCGATGAGTTTTTGGTTTTGATTGAGCAAATAGAATTTACTGAGGCGCTGTATTTGGCAGATAAATTGCGCTGCCATATTGTGAATCAAGAAATTTTTATTCCAGAACTGAATGATTATATTCAAGTGTCGGTCAGTGCTGGCGTGGCGGTGGGTGCTGCGTCATGGAGCAGATTGTTGGAAAAAGCCGATAAACACTTATTTAGAGCCAAAGCACGTGGGCGCAATGCCGTTGCTGGTGACTAAGTCACAGTAATTGATCCACGAGCATTTCCGAAGTGATAAAAAGCCTAGAGTGAAAGATTCAGCACAAGTTTGTGCTGAATCTGTATTTAAACTTGAATGGGCTTAAAAACTGAAATAATCTATTTTAGCCTTTTAACATCGGTTTTAAGAATTTTGCGGTATGTGAAATTTTAGATTTTGCGACAGTTTCAGGTGTGCCTTCGGCAATGATTTGTCCACCGCCTGCACCACCTTCAGGGCCTAAATCGACAATCCAGTCTGCAGTTTTAATCACATCTAGGTTGTGTTCAATCACCACAATGGTATTACCCTTGTTGCGTAGCTCATGCAGGATGTCGAGCAATTTGGCAATGTCATGGAAGTGCAAACCAGTGGTCGGTTCATCCAGTACATACAGGGTTTTGCCTGTATCTCGTTTGGCCAGTTCACGCGCCAGTTTTACGCGCTGTGCTTCACCGCCAGATAAAGTTGTAGCTGATTGACCAAGGCGGATATAACCCAAGCCAACCTGATTTAACGTTTCCAACCGACGATGAATCACAGGAATGGCATCAAAGAAATGCATGGCATCTTCAACGGTCATTTCCAAAACATCAGAAATATTGCGACCTTTATAACTGACTTCCAAAGTTTCGCGGTTATAGCGTTTACCATGACAGGCATCGCAAGGCACGTACATATCTGGCAAGAAGTGCATGGCAACTTTAATCATGCCATCACCCTCACAAGCTTCGCAGCGTCCACCTTTAACGTTAAAGGAGAAGCGTCCTGCTGCATAGCCACGTGCTTTAGCTTCAGGGGTTTGCGCAAACAGCTCACGAATTGGAGTGAACAAGCCTGTATAGGTCGCGGGGTTCGAGCGTGGCGTTCGCCCAATCGGGCTTTGGTCAATATCCACCACTTTATCTAAATATTGCAAACCATCAATCGAGTCGAATTTTTCTGCGGTTAATGTAGTTGCGCCATTTAATTGTGTTGCAGCCAAAGGCAACAAAGTACGGTTAATTAGGGTGGATTTTCCTGAACCCGACACGCCTGTGACACAAGTCATTACCCCTAAAGGCAAAGTGAGATCCACTTTTTTCAGGTTATGTCCTGCTGCGCCCATTAGCTTAATTTGTTGTTCGGGATGTGGCGGTTGGGTGCGCGTTTTCGGCACTTCAATTTTTAATTTGCCCGATAAATACTGCCCTGTTAGGGAGTCTGCATGTTCGGCCAGTTCTGCATAGGTGCCTTCGGCAATAATATGTCCACCATGCACACCTGCACCTGGGCCAATATCAATAATATGGTCGGCAGCGCGAATCGCATCTTCATCGTGTTCTACCACTAACACCGTGTTACCCAAGTCACGTAAACGAATCAGGGTTTCCAACAGGCGATCATTGTCACGCTGGTGCAAGCCAATTGAAGGTTCATCTAGCACATACATCACGCCCATAAGCCCCGCACCAATTTGAGATGCCAAGCGGATACGTTGTGCTTCACCGCCTGAAAGAGTTTCGGCGGAGCGTGACAGACTTAAATAATTCAAACCCACCGACACTAAAAAGTGCAGACGTTCACGAATTTCTTTAAAGATTTTATCTGCGACTTCACCTTTGGCCCCTTCAAGATTTAAGCCTTGATAGTAGTCTTCGGCATCGCCAATCGACATTTGGGTAATTTGAGCAATGGTTTTGTCTTTCACGCGGACATTACGAGAGATTTCATTTAAACGTGAACCACCGCAGGCATCACAGGCAGCATTAGATAAATACTGCGCCAAATCATCACGTACATAATTACTTTCGGTTTCACGGTAACGACGTTCTAAATGCGGTAACACGCCTTCAAACGCAATCACACGTTTATGGTGGCGTCCACGTTCATCAGTATAGCTCAGGTCAATTTTGTCTTTACCTGTGCCATACAGGAATTTCTTTTGTGTCACGCTGTCCAGCTGATTCCATGCCGTATCGAGTGAGAGTTCATAATGTGCCGCGACTTTTTCCAGCATGCTGTAATAATACGGACGCTGTCTGTCCCAGCCGCGAATTGCGCCCTGACTAATCGACAGTTCAGGGTTTGGAATCAATTTTTCCGCACTGAAATGGCTACGTGTCCCCAAACCATCACAAGTTGGACAAGCGCCAAAAGGGTTGTTAAATGAGAACAGGCGCGGTTCAAGTTCTGCCACGGCACGGTCACATTGCGGGCAAGAGTGCTTGGCCGAAAAAATACGATCAGGTTGTTCCGCATTCATCCACGATAAAATGGCTAAATCGCCACCTAAACGCAGTGCAGTTTCAAAGCTTTCGGCAATACGGTTGCCCAAATCATCTCGGACTTTAAAACGGTCTACCACCACTTCAATGGTATGTTTTTTCTTTTTATCGAGTTCTGGTGGTGGGTCAATGTCCATGACTTCGCCATCAACTCGGGCGCGTACAAAACCCTGACTTTGTAGCTGTTCAAACAGATGCACATATTCGCCTTTACGCTCACGAATCACAGGCGCGAGTAGCATTAAGGCAGTGCCTTCTTCCAGTGCTTTTACAGCATCGACCATTTCTGAAACAGTTTGCGCCACCATTGGTAAATCATGTTCAGGACAGTAAGGTGTGCCGACACGTGCATACAGTAAACGCAAATAGTCGTAAATTTCGGTAATGGTACCCACGGTTGAACGCGGGTTATGGCTGGTCGATTTCTGTTCAATGGCAATTGCGGGACTTAGACCTTCAATCGAGTCGACTTCAGGTTTTTCCATTTGCGATAAAAACTGGCGTGCGTATGCAGAAAGCGATTCGACATAACGACGCTGTCCTTCGGCATAAAGGGTATCAAACGCCAGTGAAGATTTTCCTGAACCAGATAAACCCGTAATTACCACAAATTTATCGCGTGGAATATCAAGGTTCACGTTTTTTAGGTTATGGGTACGTGCACCTCGAATACGGATATGACTTTGGCTCATAAAAACTTCTCGATATTTTGCAAATGAAAAACCTATATATGATAGCGCATGAAAATTGTTCAAGTGTTATTTTTCATGCTTTATCGGTCATGGCTTGTCGCACTGTATGGAGTGATCCCCATACGGTGCGTGAGGGCGGCCGTTAAGCTTGATCTAAACCCGGCCACTGACGTTGATGATAGGCGCTATCCCAGAATAACCATTCCAGTTCTGCAGCTTTGGTGTAGGCGTGGTGCATTTTTTCAAGGGTATCGGCATCACAGCGCGCAGCAACACGGTCTATGGTTTGAATCACATTATTGACTGCGGTGTGGAATTCCTCGCCCGAATAGGTATCGACCCATGCCTGATACGGATTATTCGGTGCAGAATTATTGACGATATCTTTACCAACTTCGGCATAAATCCAGAAACATGGCAGTAGTGATGCCAATACCACAGGATAGCTTTCTGACCATGCGGTTGCGACTAAATAAGAAGTGTAGTGATGACAGGCAAGGGTCAGCGGAGTAATTTCAAATTCCTGTTTGGAAATATCAAACTCCTGCATAAAGCTGTCATGTAAGGTACGTTCCACCACAATTGCGATTTTGGCGGCATCTGCGAACTGAATAATATCATCTGCATCAAAAGCTTTAGCCGCACAGACTGCCAGTGCACGCCCGTAGGCAATTAAGTAATGTGAATCTTGAATCACATAATGTGCAAAAGCAGCTTTACTTAAGGTGCCTTGTGCCAACTCCTGATTAAATGGTAAAGCGAGCGTCTTGTGATAAAGGGCAAGGTTACGTTGCCAAGCGTCTTGAGAAAAGCGCATCCTAAATTCCTAATATGTCGTTGCATTTCACTATAGCAGTTTGGGAATGAAAAACACGGTTTTCACGGTATCTGATCGGGAAACCAAAAATCATACGAAGAATTTTGCCGAAGTTGAGGAAAAAGCGTCATAATTGCAGCATAAAATTTTACATTCTCAGTTTTTGTCCGATTTAAAATTCGGGCAATTCAATTTTCAGAATTTTTGTATCTGTTAAAGCTTAATCAAAACTGTACTTTGCGTTGATGGTACAGATTCGGCAGATGAAAAGTTCAGATCAAAATATAGTGATAGGTCGTTTCTCATGATGAAACATTTTGGTTTCTCAATCGTATTTTCGATTGTGTGTCTTGCGCTATCTGCATACTGGGGCTATACCCATGGCCCAGAAGCAGGTGTGCAAACCATGCTTACCGCACTAACCATTACCGCAATTTTGGCGATTATGGAAGTGTCGTTGTCGTTTGATAACGCGGTGGTGAATGCGTCAGTGCTGCGCGGTTGGGATCATTTCTGGAAAATGCTGTTTTTAACCGTGGGGATTATCATTGCAGTTTTTGGTATGCGTTTAATTTTCCCTGTGGTCATTGTGGCGGTCACTGCCGATATGGGCATGATGGAAGTGGTGCAACTGGCATTGAATGATCCGAAGCAATATTCGGCTAAACTGATGGCACATCACCCTGAAATTGCTGCTTTTGGTGGCGCATTCTTGTTGATGGTTTTCCTAAACTTTTTCTTGGATGATGAAAAAGACACGCACTGGTTTAGATGGTTTGAGCGTCGTTTGAGCAATCTGGCAAGCGTGCCTGCCATGTCGGTATTTTTGGCCTTAGTGACTTTGTTAATCATGGCGGCCAATGTGGTGGAAGATAAGCGCCTTGTGGTGACGATGGCGGGTATTTGGGGCATCGTGATTTATATTGGCGTACAAGTGCTGAGTCACATGTTGGGCGGTGAACCAGAGGTCGATGAACAGGGCAATGCTGTGCGTCATGACGAAAATGGCGTACCGACAGGCGTGGTGAAAGCGGGTATTGGGGGCTTTTTATATCTGGAAGTGCTAGATGCCTCGTTCAGTTTTGATGGTGTCATTGGTGCATTTGCAATCACCTCTGATGTGGTGATCATCATGTTAGGCTTGGCGATTGGTGCAATTTTCGTGCGTTCGATGACGATTTATTTAGTCGAAAAAGGCACGTTGGATGCCTATATTTACCTTGAACACGGTGCGCACTATGCGATTGGTGCGTTGGCCTTTATTATGATTGCCAGCGGTACAGGCTTGCATGTGCCAGAAGTGGTGACAGGTTTAATTGGTGTTGCCTTTATTGTTTGGGCGGTGATTGCATCTATTCAATTTAAAAAACGTCAGGCAAAAGCGGGTTAATGCTATGGTGATGCCCGTTGCTGTATTGCCGCGAAATCACAGAGCAATACGGTGATGAAGACTGTATAAAATATAAATTTGGGTGCACAACGTTGCGCCCTTTTTTATTGAAAAAGTAGGGTCTGTTGAATAAACATCGGGAAAAATCAGCATCCTTAAGCTGAATGTTGTAGGATATCTGCAAATTCAAAATTATTTAGTTTTAGTCGATTGATATGATGAATGCCTTAGAACGCCGCTCGACCTTTGCTTTAAGCAGTATTTTTGCATTGCGCATGTTGGGTCTGTTCATGATTATTCCTGTATTTTCAGTAGCAGGGCAGTCATATCAATACTCAACTCCTGTACTGATTGGTCTTGCCGTTGGTGTTTATGGACTCACCCAAGCCATTTTACAAATTCCGTTTAGCTTAATTGCAGACCGTTATAGCCGTAAGCCATTGGTGGTTTTTGGCTTATTACTGTTTGCTTTGGGTGGTGCAATTGCAGCCATGTCTGACACCATTTATGGCGTGATTATTGGTCGTGCCATTGCAGGTGGTGGCGCAGTATCTGCCGTGGTGATGGCATTACTGGCCGATGTGACCCGCGAAGAAAACCGCATGAAAGCCATGGCGGTGATGGGGATGAGTATCGGTATGTCCTTTGTGGTGGCCTTTAGTTTAGGGCCATGGCTTACGGGCTGGGTTGGTATTTCAGGGTTATTTTGGGTCACCACAGTGATGGGACTAGCAGCGATTCTCATGTTGTTATTGGTGCCTAAAGTCACGCGTCATCATCGTAATTTTCAGCAAGGCTATATCACTCAGTTAAAGCAAGTCCTGAAAATGGGCGATTTAAACCGTCTGCATGTATCGGTATTTACCCTACATTTATTGCTGACTGCCATGTTTATTTATGTGCCTTCGCAATTAATCCAATTTGCCGATATTCCTTTGCAGCATCATGGTTGGGTGTATTTGCCATTGTTGTTGGTCAGTCTGTTCGTGGCATTTCCAAGCATTGTTTTGGCAGAAAAATATCGCAAAATGCGTGGCATTTTCCTGACCGCGATTGCAGGTATTATTTTAGGTCTGTTGGTGCTGATTTTCGGGTTTGAATCGAAGTACATCCTTTTATTGGGTTTGGGCTTATTCTTTATTGCCTTTAACGTTATGGAAGCCTTATTACCTTCGTGGTTGTCAAAGGCTGCACCAATTCAATCTAAAGCCACCGCGATGGGTGTAAATGCCAGTAGTCAGTTTTTGGGTGCATTCTTTGGTGGGATGATTGGCGGACAATTATTGATGCTCAACCACACCGCAATGGGTTGGAGTATTTTGACCGCGATTGCTATAATTTGGCTATTCGTTAGTTTTGGATTGGCGCAGCCGCGCTATCTTTCGTCTTTGGTGTTGCGTTTGCCTGAGAACCGAAAAACAGATGAATGGACTTCTCAACTTTTGGCAATTCGTGGTATTGAAGAGGTCGTGGTGATGTCTGACCAGCAAGTGGCTTATGTGAAAGTGGATAAACAGCAAATTGATGATGCTGCGCGACAACAATTAACGCACTTGTTTGGGAAAGAGGTAGCCATTTAAGCATAACTCTTATAAAGTAAATAATAGAAACAAATAGGAAGAAAACGTCTAATGCGTGGTGTAAATAAAGTCATTTTAGTGGGTACTTTAGGTCGTGATCCTGAAACAAAAACTTTCCCAAATGGGGGTTCTCTCACTCAATTTTCTATCGCAACCAGTGATGTCTGGACAGACAAAAACACGGGTGAGCGTAAAGAGCAAACAGAGTGGCATCGCATTGTTTTACATAACCGTTTAGGCGAGATTGCACAGCAATATTTACGCAAAGGTTCTAAAGTATATATTGAAGGTTCATTGCGTACGCGTCAGTGGACAGACCAAAATGGTCAAGAGCGTTACACCACTGAAATTCGTGGCGATCAAATGCAAATGCTTGACTCTGCTAACCGTGGACAATCTGACCAGCAAGATGGTGGTTTTGCTCAACCACGTTTTAACAATAACCAAGGCGGTTATGGCAATCAGAGCCAAGCTCCAGCCACAGGTTATGCGAATCAAAATCAAGGCGGTTTTAACCAAAATCAGGGTGGTGGCTATGCCAACAATAACCCAAGTGGTTTTGCACCGAAGCCACAAGCTGCGCCTGCAACCGCACCTGCAGATTTAGATGATGATTTGCCGTTTTAGTACACCCTAGAGATAGCCATTTGATTCAAAATGGAAAATCATCATCCAAACCCTTTGTTTCGACAAAGGGTTTTTTATGCAGATATTTAGCAAATATCTATTTTCTCGATTAAATTTCAAACTATGATAGGATTTATAATTCATAAATCCGATTATTTTTATAAAAAAACACTGTTTTACCGATTCTTTCGATTTTCGTATTCTAGCTACACAAGATAAGCAATCCCCGAAACGAATTGAGGAGTCATCCATGAGTTTAATCAATACCCAAGTCAAAGCATTTAACGCAACCGCTTACCACAATGGTCAATTTATTGACGTATCTGAGCAAGACTTTATTGGTAAATGGTCAGTGGTGTTTTTCTACCCTGCAGATTTCACCTTTGTTTGCCCAACT
This sequence comes from Acinetobacter sp. Lyrl_1, assembly GCF_051948795.1. Lineage (NCBI taxonomy): Bacteria > Pseudomonadati > Pseudomonadota > Gammaproteobacteria > Moraxellales > Moraxellaceae > Acinetobacter > Acinetobacter sp. Lyrl_1. The sequence continues at coordinate 9,459 of NZ_JAYJLK010000005.1, read as the reverse complement.
GAACTTGCCGATTTAGCCGATCAATATGCTGAATTCCAAAAAATGGGTGTGGAAATTTACTCAGTATCTACAGACACACACTTTACCCATAAAGCATGGCACGACACCTCAGAAGAAATTAAAAAGATTCAATATCCAATGATTGGCGACCCAACTTGGACATTGTCTAAAAACTTTGAAGTGCTGATTGAAGCAGAAGGTTTGGCAGATCGTGGTACTTTCGTGATTGACCCTGAAGGTAAAATCCAAATTGTAGAAATCAATGCAGGTGGTATTGGTCGTGACGCGCAAGAATTGTTGCGTAAAGTGAAAGCAGCGCAATATGTACATGTGCATCCTGGCGAAGTTTGCCCTGCCAAGTGGAAAGAAGGCGATGCAACCCTAGCACCATCTATTGATTTAGTTGGTAAAATCTAACCGAATCATCGCACTCAATTTTAAAAATCCAGAACCTCGCTTCTGGATTTTTTATGCTCATGATTTGTTTAACCATGTATAAGTTTCAGCAAGATTATTCCATTCTTGCAATGCTGTATGCCAAATTTGCACTAGGTTGTGGTGCGATGAGCGATTAAGATCAAAACATCTATTCTCCTAGCAATAGGTGTAACACATGAAAAAAATAATCGGTTTATATCGCAACCAAAACATGCATTGGGTGGGCGATGGTTTTCCAGTCAAAAATCTATTTTCTTATGACCGTTTAGGGCAGGCGATCAGTCCATTTTTACTCTTGGATTATGCAGCGCCGTATCATTTTGATGCGACTACGGCACAACATGGTGTTGGTTCGCATCCACATCGCGGTTTTGAAACGGTGACGCTTGCCTATCGGGGCGAAGTGACGCATAAAGATTCGGCAGGTGGTGGTGGCACCATCAAAACAGGCGATGTGCAGTGGATGACAGCAGGTGCGGGTGTGGTGCATGAGGAATTTCACTCCAAAGACTATGCAGCACAAGGCGGATTGTTTGAAATGGTGCAGCTTTGGGTGAATTTGCCTGCCGCAGACAAAATGACATCGCCACGTTATCAAGCCATTGAATCTCAAAATATTCCGAAAATTGAGTTTGAAAATCAGGCGGGGCATTTACGCATTATTGCAGGTCAGTACGCAGAGCAATCTGGGCCTGCCAGCACCTTTAGCCCTGTCAATGTTTGGGATGGACAATTGAAAGCTACACAGACCCAAGCGCTGCATGTGCCGGTAGATCACAATACTTTATTGGTGGTGTTGGCAGGTGAAGTGCGGGTCAATGGCAGTCAACTTGTGCAAGATCACTCAGTGGTGTTATTTGCTCAAGATGGCGAAGCGTTAATTCAGCTTGAAGCACTGCAAGATACGCAATTTTTAGTGCTGACAGGCAAGCCATTAAATGAACCTATTCAAGGCTATGGTCCATTTGTCATGAATACCAAGCAGGAAATCATTCAAGCTTTTGAAGATTTTAATCAAGGCAAGTTTGGTGAAATTCCGATTCAACATCAAGCGGGTTAAGCTTTAAAAAATCTTAGCCAAGAAAAAAGCCTCATGTCGATGTCCCGACCGAGGCTTTTGTTGTTCTGGCGCTGTCAAATTTCTAGTTTTAGCGGATTGATCATATTCTTTATGATAATTATCTGTGATGTAGTTATCATTTTTGTGCTTGGTATCATAGCGTTTAGACATTTATTTGTAAAACGAAAATTATAAAACTGGTGAATTTATCTACATGGTTTAGAACACTATTTATAGTGTTTAGAAAATAATATGAATAAATTATAGGGCTTATTTAAGCACTTCCTGATTGTTAAAAAATGTAATCATATTGCCAATCTACTTTGTGTTGTTTATCTGTGAAAAGTACACAATCTGGTAGTTTTTAATAGCTCATTTTCCTTAGGCATGGTTCATAATTTCATAAAGTATGTAAAAAGATGGATGATCGGTTTGGATATCGCAGTGATCGGTAGTGGTATGGCTGGACTGGCTACCGCAAGAATTCTTAAAGATGCAGGGCATAACATTACAATTTTTGAGGCGCTGCCTGGTCGTGGAATGGACAGTCATAGCATCGAATTTGAAGATGGTTTAATTGATGCGCCGTTACGGGTCATGAATCCACATTTGTGGAAAAACACCCTCAGCTTGGCCACACATTTAGGTATTAAAACTTATCCTGTACGTACTTATATGGCGTGCAGTTGGTTATTTGAAGATCGTACCGAAACTTGGCTGACCACAAGTCGCACCCGTATTGGTAATTTCCCAATCATTAACAACCGTAAAGGGATACAACAATACGGCTGGCGTTTGGTGAAAGGCATGTTGCAGTTAAAAACAGCCATTGCTAAATTTTTCAAATCTAAAAACCAAGACATTACCCTTGCGGAATTTATCAATCGTAACGAAATTGAAGAAGTGTTTTGGCATGGTGCAGTGATGCCAGTGCTTTACACCATTTGTACTTGTGACCCTAAAACCATTGGTGAATGGCCAGCAAAACCATTGTTGGTATTTTTACGCCAATTGACTGATGGTGATGCATTATTGCGTTTACAAGGTGGCACGCCTGCATTGGTTGATAAGTTGATTGAAGGTATTAATATTCAAAGTGGTGCAGCGATTACTCGTGTTCATCAACAAGAAGATGGTGTAATTGTTGAAAATTCTGAGGGTCAGTCGCAAACATTTGACCGTGTAGTGATTGCAACGCCAACCACTAAAGTCCAAGACTTCTTGGACAATCAACAATTTGCAGAAGATATTGAATTGCTTAAACAGTTCAAATTCGAGCAGGGTGATTTGGTGATTCACACTGATCAAACGGTGATGCCGCCAAAACGTAAAGATTGGTCTGTTTTAAGTTATATGATGGATCGTAAATTTACTCGTCAGCAATTTACGGTATGGCTTAACTCGATCGAACCAACTTTGGTCGGTAAATCGCCAGTGTTCCAAACATGGCGTCCAGTTACACCAATTGATCCGAAAAAGATCATTTCAACGGTAACTTTAACCCGCGCTGTGGTGGATTCAAAGACAGTGGCATTAAACAAAGAGTTGCAGCAGCGCCATCACCAAGACAATCGTAAAGTGTTCTTCTGCGGTTCATGGTCGTGCGATGGTTTACCAATTTTAGAATCTGCAGTGACTTCCGCTATGCATATTGCAGAAATTTTTGGTGCACCATTACCGTTTATTGATTTAAAACCACAAGTTGAGGTTGCGCCGCAATTAGGTTATTAAGTTTAGGGTCTGTTGATATTTCATAAATGGTTTGTGCTGTAGGCTAAAACTGAGCAGATCAGGCATGAAACGCAGGGAATAGCGAGACTATTGCCAAGTTTCATAACGCAATCTGAGAAAGTTTTAGCCACAGCCTTTCAGGACAAGCATATTTTTTGCTGCTATTGCGTTATGAGTCAGTCATTTAGAATGACTAAATTTCCTGCCTCATGCCTTATATCAGCTAAAAAATATGCGTTGTCGCAAACATAGATGAATTATCAACAGCCCCTCTTTTTTGAATTAGACTGAGTCAGTATGAAATGGCAACAGGCGATACGACAGCATTTTCCAAAACATAAATATGCCATTCAAGCGGCATATTTGGGAGATACTTCCGCACTGCCGTGGAGCAATTTAGGTTATTGGTCAGATGCAGTGGGATCTGATTATCCCGCTGCATGTCAAAATTTAGCAGCGCATTTGGCCGCAGCAGTGCATTTAAATTCAAAAGATGTTGTACTGGATTTAGGCTGTGGGCAAGGTGCCAGTCTTAAATATTGGTTGGAACACTATCAAATACAACGACTTGAAGCTGTTGAGCTACAAGATCATCATGTGCAGTCGATTCGACAACATTTAAATTCAAATATTAAAATTCACGCTGCTTCATTTTTAAATTTAAAAGCACTTTTTCCACAACCACGTTTTGATGTGGTGTTCTGTATCGATGCAGCATATCACAGTCATTTGAATTCATTTTTAAGTCAGGTCAGTGCGGTTTTGAATTCAAATGGACGTTTGGGCTTTCATTATTTAATTTGGGCAGAACAAGCGCCAACGCATGCGTTCAAACAGCTGCAATATCGTGCCTTATTAAAATCTGCCGCTGTCAATTTTAAAGATCTGATGTCTGAAAGTCAGCTTCGAGCGGTTTTAGAACAGTTTGAATTTAAACAGATTCAGGTGGAAGATTTGTCGGCACAAGTTTTGGCGGGTTTTGCTGACTATGTGAATCAGCATCTCAAGCATCGAGTACAAACGCGAGATACAGACTGGTTTAAAATTGCCATGACCGCACGTTTATGTGCCAAGCTCTATGCGGATGGCTGGATTAAATATGTGCAGGTGAGTGCGGAAAAAGCTTAATCTATCGTAATCAGCTGCTAGATAATGAAGTTTTTCGGTGTTTGGATGTTCATAATTGGCTTTAAATCCCACCCACCACATGAAACTGTTTCGGTAAAATTTTTGCGCCACACGTCAATTGATCCCCGACATAACCCACGGCTTTGTCATCAAAAAGAATATGATCGTGACTTTTTATAATCGTGGACCAACGTTGGCACTGAGGGCAGAAATGTCCATTACCCGCCACTAAAAATAAATTTCCCATTTGAGAAACACGCATTTGATTGGCAAGGATGATTCCACCATGATTGGTCATGGAATGATGCGTTGCAAAGCTTTGAGCCATGAGGTATTCCTTAAACTAGAAAACTTTAGAGAAGCATTGTTTTAATACTCAATTTTCTAAGACTTATAATTTTAAATTTTTATTTTAATTCACAAAAATATTTTTAAATGTCAGTTTATATGGATGAAACATCAACAAAATAGACCATCAATATAAAAATACGATCTGAAATATGTGTACAGCATTCTAAATCATAAAATACATTTAACAAGTGAAAAGTCACAATCTTGTATTGCAATTGAAGTTTTGCAGATAAATCGAAGCCCTAAATAAATTGGAGATTCGAGCAGCATGAGGAAGATAAAAATATACGTTTATAGAAACAAAAAACCTCATAAATTAAAAACTTATGAGGTTTAATATGGTGCCGGCACACGGATTCGAACTGTGGACCTACTGATTACAAGTCAGTTGCTCTACCAACTGAGCTATGCCGGCGTTGTGTAGAGAATTTTACAGAATTTTTACGTGTGCGCAAGCCAAAAAGTAACCGTTTAATGCAGGGCATAGAGTTTTTGAAGATTTTGTACACAGTATTTTGGCGCGTTACAAACGAGGAAATCACATAGAAGGTTTTGTATGAAATGAGCCCAGCGGGTGGGCTCATTGAAGAAAATAACTTGAAATGAAGTGTGAAAAGCGATTATTTATTTCTTAAGATGCGATCTAAATCCTGTGCACATTCTTCTAAGGTAAAGGCCATATCAAGTTGCATTTGTGGTTTGAGTTCATTTGCGAGCGTTCTCCATTGTTCAATTAGGCGAATGGCTTTTTGAATCTTATGTTTGTTGATGTCTTTGGCGATGGTAGGCGTATATCCTCCACGTTTAGCATTTTTAATTTGTTTGACATAATTTTGGCTGTTATTCATGTTCACTCCCGAATAGCAGTTATATATGTAAGGCATTTGCATGCTTTTATTATGCTAAAGCTTAATGATGACCCTTTTATGTAGAAAGCTGAGATGACGAAATAAAAATAAAAAAAGGTTTTGATAAAAAACAATAAATTTCTTCACCTCTCCTTTTTTGACGGCATAACTCAGTTGTAGCATAGCGATTGAAGATTGTCTTGACTGCAGAGTAACGCAATGTGTCATGTTTGTTGATTTTTCATCAATAGAGGGATTGAGGATTATCAAAATTGGCGATGGAGATGGTCTTAACTGCAAATTCCGTTTATCGCTTTATCCATTTTACGCTCTAGATAATTGCCAAGTTGCTGATTAGAATAGCGCCACTATAAAAATAGCAACGATAATAACAATGCAAAGTTCACTCTTTGCTGTATTAGAAAAATTTGGCTTAAGCCCTCAACACCGCACAATTCATATCCAGTTTTCTAATTCAGCCTTAAATCATCAGGTCTTTTTGCAGTGCGTTTATGGTCAGCATGCCATCAACCAAGGTTTGTAGATGGATGTCTTATGCCTCTCACCGCATGCAAATTTGCCGTTGAAACAATTTATTGGCAGTCGGGTGGCTGTAGATCAACTCACCGATCAAGGCGAATTATTTCGACATAGCGGCATTATTACTGCAGCAGCGCAAGGGCAAAGTGATGGCACGCTCAGTCTCTATAAATTGCAGATTCAGGATGCAACGGCTTTGTGGCATAAACGCCGCAACAGTCGGGTATTTATGAATAAAACTGTGGTGGAGGTGAGTGAAATTCTGTTTAAAGAATGGCAAGACCGCAGTGCATTATTTGCTGCAAGTTTAAGTTTAGATTTAAGTGGTCTCAGTCAGCGTTATGCAGTTCGACCTCTCATCATACAATCCAACGAAAGCGATTATGAGTTTTTAACCCGTTTGTGGCGTAGCGAAGGCATCAATTGGTTGGTGGATGAAAAACAACCTTGGGTTGAGCATTTTTTAACGCCTATGGATACACAAAAATTAAGACTGATTGAGCAGAATAGTCATTATCAGCCCTTAAAACGTAGACGAGTGGCATTTCAGCGTACAAGTGCAATCGAGCAGCGGGATAGCATTTACACTTGGATGGCACAGCGTAACCTGCAACCCACTGAAGTACAGTTACAACGCTGGCAACCCGATCTTTTGGCACAGGACCAAAATTCAGTACAGTTCACATCGCCCTTACAAAGTAGCACACAAAATAGTGAAGCTTTAAGTTTAGAACAGGCGTGGTGCGTGAGTCCTGCGTGGATGCAAGACTTAACTGGGCAAGATCAGGTGACAGCTGCAAGTACCGAACAATTAGAACAATTGGGACAACAATTGGCTCAGTATTATGATTTGCAGGCAAAATATTTTTCCGCGCAAAGTAATTTACGTGATGCGCAAGTGGGGTATTGGTTTGAATTACACGGGCATGCTGAAATTGATCAACATCCCCAAACTGAACGAGAGTTTTTAATACTGTCCAAACAGTTTTATAACCAAAACAATTTAGCACCTGAATTACAACAGCATTTTTTGAGTCTGCTGCAACAAAGTCAGTGGACATTTCAGTTACCGTTGGAGGGTGATCCTCAACAATTTTGTCAATTGAATTTGATTCGACGACATATTGCGCTCGTTCCAGAGTTTAATCCATTACTGCATCGTCCCGTGGCTTATCCACAGCGCGCTAAAGTGGTTGGACCTGAGGATGAAACCGTGCATGTAGATGCGTGGGGGCGTATTAAAGTTCGGTTTTTATTTACCCGAAGTGATGACCACTTGCATGATGGTGGTGCGGGTGCCAACGACAATGAGAGCGATTCGGCGTGGGTGGATGTACTCACACCGTGGGCAGGTGAGGGTTATGGTGCAAGATTTCACCCACGTATTGGTGAAATTGTGGTGGTGGATTTCTTTGATGGCAATATTGATCGTCCTTTTGTGGTTGGACGTTTACATGAGGCAGAACGACAACAGACACAATTCGATACAGTTGGAACTCTACCCGATACCAAATACTTGAGCGGGATTCGTTCACAAGAAATACGTGGTGCAGGGTTTAACCAACTTCGCTTCAATGACACCACCAAACAATTCAGTGCGCAATTGCAGAGTAGTCATGCTGCGAGTCAGTTGAATTTAGGATATTTGAGCCATCCAATGCGGCAGGAGGATTCAATTGGGCGCGGCGAAGGCTTTGAATTAAGAACTGATCGGTGGGGAGCTGTGCGTGCAGGTGCAGGCTTACTGCTTTCAACTCATCCACAAGCACAGGCACAAGCGTATCATTTAGATGCGAGTCCTGCCAAAAGGCAATTGGAGTCCAGTTTAGCGGCAAGCAAAGGCTTAAGTGAGTTGGCACAAAATCAGCAAACAGATCCTTTGGAAACACTGGAGCATCTCAAAGAATTTTTAAATCAAATTGAACTAGAAGATCAAACTAAAGCGGCAAGTTTTAAGCAGGCGGTTATGATTCTTTGTGCGCCCAACTCAATTGCAGTTTCAACTCAGCAAGATTTACACCTTTCTGCAGATCAACATATTCATCAAAGTGCCGCAGGCAGTATTAATGTTTCTACCCAAAAATCTGTGATTACACATGCACGCGATAAAATCAGTTTATTTGCAGCGGAGCAAGGTATAAGTGCTTTTGCAGCCAAGGGAAAAGTCGAAATTCAGGCACAAGATGATGGTGTAGATTTTTTTGCACGGGAAGGGATTCAAATTATTTCAACTGAGGGGCGCATTGAAATCAGCAGTCCGAAAGAAATTGTGCTAACGGCAGGCGGTTCACAAATCAAAATAAATTCAAAAGGTGTGTTGAATACAACAGGTGGGAAATTTGAATGTAAGGCGGGGCAGCATTGTTTTGAGGGTGGGGAACGGGTGGCAAGCGTCCAATACAGTTTGCCTCAAGCTGAGACTGAATATAGTCATCAAATTGATTATCAGTGGGATGTTGCAACTGAAGATGAGAAAGAGATTTTTGTTGTCGGAAAGCAAGATGGAAGGCTCATTAACACGAATAAAAATATACAAGATGCAAATCAGAGTGTCAGTTCATTAAGATTTTATACGTCAGAAAAAACTGAATTCGTTGCGTTAGGGTTTAATTCATCCTATGTCTATTTAACTCAGTCGGCTGTACAAGATAATAATATTGATGAATTATGGGCTGAAATAGAAGAAGAAACAGAATTAGAAGAAGATGAAGTTTATGCAGAAGAGGATTTAGGCTAATGAGTAATTTAGTCACAATTACATCAAAATTTTATGATCGTTCAGGGCGTCGGGTGATCAACTTAAATGTTATGTCTAGATACCAAGGTTCAAAACGTGAAAATCTTCAGAAAACTGATCTTCATGGGCAGTTTGTATTTCAGGCATCTCCACAAAGAACAGTAGAAATACTGGCAAAACCACCCAATCAAAAAGATTTTACTGTTTTTAAGGTCATTCATACATCTATTGGTTCATCATCACAAGATCCAATAAAAATTCAGTTACCTAAAACAATTGAAGAATATAAACAAAAAGAATTAGGTGAAACCAAAGCTAGAATTGTTACAACTACTTTTAAAGTGGTAGATTGTGCTGGGAAAGTGGTTTCAAATTTTCCTATTCAATCAAGACCTAGAGGGCGGAAAAATGCTTATGAACGATATACCAATGAAAATGGGATCGTGGAGGTATTGTCATCACCACAGCGTGATATTGAAATTTTGGTGTTAACTTCAAATGATCAATTTGTCGTGAAATGTGAGGTAAATTCTAAAAATGGCTCACAGCAGCCGATTTTAATACAACTCGATGAACCATATAAGCTGTCATTAAAAAGTAAACATGTATTCTTTTCCGAATTGGTT
>NZ_JAYJLK010000004.1:0-115600 GCF_051948795.1 Acinetobacter sp. Lyrl_1 | reverse complement strand
TATAAAAAATTAAGATAAACATTCGATCTTATTTGCCATAGCCTGATCACGTTTTTCAGCATATAAAACTCACATATTTTAAAACTGAAAAATCTGAGGGCAGCTTCGTGGGCTATATCGTTAAACTCATTCCAGAAAACTTATATTTTGTTCCGCATGATAATGAAATTGGTACCACGGAATTTCGCAGTAAAGCCGTCGCAGAAGGTTTGTTCTACGATTATGCTGAAGCAACAGCAATGGTAAAGCTATACAATAAAGATATGCTGCAAGATGTTGATTATGAAATTGAGTTAATTGAATAATCGTCGACTTCTTATTATTTGAAAGTATCGCCAAGTTATGCAGAAGCTAATCGCAAAGCTGGAGCTTTTAACCGCATAAAATTATGCCGTAACTGAAAATTAAATCAATTGAAATTTTGCTGTGTGAATGTGTTGAAATGTAGTGGGCTATTGCAGCAAAAAATAAGTTTCACTATATTAAAACTACAGTAGGTCATTCAATGTAATAGACGCTACGATGCAGTTGGACGGATCAATGACAGCTCGTTGAGTTTGTAACTCTTGTTCAAACAATAAAATCAGCACTAGCCTTCCAACATAAAAAAACTCGCAGCAATGCGAGTTTTTTCTGTGCTAGAATGAAAAACAAGCAAATTTACTGTGGTTTTGTAAGTTGTAAATAAAATTTTAAAAAATATGTGTTTGAATTTATTAGATAATTTAAATTTAGTTTAAAAAAATACTACATTGTCAAACAATCTAACAACTCACTTTTTTAAAAAATTTATAAGCTATGGTATAAAAAATTTCCGTCAAGAAAAAGGGAACAACAATGACGCAAATCATCGATATTAAAGTTAAAGACCAGTTTAGCCATATTTACGAAGCAAAAGCATTGCTACGTAATATCCCAGAAACTTCATTGGCAGCGGGTTTGGCACTATTTCACAAAATTGAACACATTATTGTGGAAGGTGAAGTGATTTTACCAAGCATCGAACTTTTGTTTGAAAGCCGCGAGTCTGATAGTATTTTCCGTGTGTTGGAGTAAATATTTGTGAGACTACTTTATTTTTAGAAAAGCTCATTTCGATGAGCTTTTTTGTGCGCAGGATTTTTAAAGCACACGTAAATAAAGTGCTCATTAAGTGTAAAACATATCGCTTTAAACCGTCTGATCTTCTACAAGTTGGATATTTACATCGTATTTATCAAACTCTTGAATAATTTTTTGAATGACCGCTTGCCCAATGTCATCATCGGGTTGAAAACTCAACTCTTGATTGGTTTGACTATCAAAACATTCAATTTGCAAGATTTGCCAGAGCTGGGCATCTGTACTTTGTTGAATCACTATGCGTCGCGGTTGTAAATGTGCTGAAATTTGACGCGGCAACACATTGGTAATCGCTAACTGTATTTGGCTTTCCTGATCTTTTGGGCTTAAAAAGGTAATCACCCAATTGCCAACTTTACTGAGTTGCATTGGATTGTCATAAGCATCAAACGCTAAAAAAAATGCATAATTCATCATAACCCTGTGCCTCAACAATTCTAGAAAATACTATATCGCTGATTTTTATCAGTCGGGGCTATGCCGCTAAAGTCTTAGCTTTTATAGGAATAATGGATCTAAGGTTTATATGTGTTTTTAAGGTGTTGAAAAGTAATAAAAATAAATTAATCCATATGTCCCTGAGCATGGTTTTAATTGTTAAAAAGACTTAAAACTAAGTAAAAAAATCTAAGCTTTAAGTCGGATTAAGCTTTTGCAGAGAGTGGTTGATTTGCTGCAAAATCTGATTGAGTGCTTTCGGTGGTAAACGAGTTTCTTGCAAAGAGGTAATCCATTGCATTTGGCAGAGTTTTAAGCTGCGAATATCCTGAGCTTGTAAAATTCGCTGAATCAGTTGTTTTGCCATTAATCCACAATGACGCTGCAAAGTATCCATCATGAGAAATTTTACATCTTCAAAACTCAAAGCGGTAATTTCAGGCTGTATTTCTGCTTGGGGTTCAGGTTGTTCAGCGGGCTGTTCTGTATTGATGGCAGCTGCAACACGTGCTTCTAAATATGCAGGAACTGAATTTACTTGAAGATGTTGGGTGTGGATTGGTTCTGCCAAACTTTCAGCATGCGCTTGCGGGGTGCTGCTTGCAAGTTGGCTATGAATTTCTGTGTGTAAAGTGGTAGATGATGGCTCTTGCTCTTGTTGCAGCAGAATGTTAGCCGTTTGCTCTTGGTGTTGCAAAGTGTCTTGCTCAAGCGCAGCAGGGGCAATCAGGTGCATATCTAATAGCTGTTCAATCAATTCAGGTGGTGCAAGACGTTGCTTGAACTGATCTCCGAGTAAATCAAAATCTTCAGTACCAATCAGTACCAATAAACGACGTTGACGTGCATTTAAATCACGTGTGCGCTGTTGTAATGCATCTAGACCGAGTTGAGTTTTTTGATAATTAAACATGAGCCTTAATTTATTTCCCCAATAAATTAAGGCAAAGCATAGACTTTGAAAATTACAATAATATGAATAATTTATGACAGGTAAATGCAATAAGATTCACTTGAAACATTTATAAAGTCAAAATACTGGTATTTTCGAGCGCTTTGCGTAAGTAAGGATCTAAATCTTCTTGTCTTAATAACCATTGCACATAATCGGCAGGAAGGTCAGCAATTGCCGTACCACGATGTTTACCAAAATTGATAATTTGTGGAATACGTGCTTCTTCTGAGGCAGTGTAGAGTTCTTCAATACTTTGAATTTGTAATTGATGAACTTCGTGCATCAAAATATTGGCCGTTAAAATAATATCCATATCGGCACGATGCGCTTTTTTAATCATGTCACGCGCTTTTTCGCTGCCTTTGGTAATCATATAAATTAAAGCTGAAATATTGTGTGCTTCGGCGTTTGGCCATACGCGACGTGCAAGTGCCAAAGTGCAAATGGCTTTAATTTTAGAAGTATCCACACCACATTTTTCTAAAGCGCGAATATCGTAATCAATATTATGCCCAATGATATAGGTGGTTTCGGCAGGTAATTCAAAACTGCTGTAATGCGGTTGATCAATTAAATCCGATTCTAAAATATGATGCACCGCCATCGCTGCGAATGAAATCGGCTCATCGACTTGATATAACTGATCGAAAATTTGACTTTTATCTAGACTGATTTTGCCATCTTGAATTTGAATGGGGGCGTAGGCAATCTCAATGGGTTGTCCATTTAAAGTATGGGTTTCAGTGTCGAGAATAATTGCCTGCATGTCCTGATTCGCTTGCGTCATTCAATAAAAATGCAATCTAACATTAGCCGCTGCGTATGACAAATTGAATTGAAATTTAATAGGCACTTGTATATGTGATCAATTTACTGATTTTTACCGTAAGTGTTTAATTTTAAATAAAATACACTTGCATATTAATTGTTGAAATCTTGCCTAATACGGTAAAGAAGCGTACAAATAAAGATTGCGAAGGATGCAATCAATAAGAATATGAAGATAAGGGTAAACAAATGAAAAAAATATGGTTAAGTGTGGCTTTGGCTAGTAGCAGTTTGTTTTTAACCGCCTGTAATGATGATCATGACGATACGAGTGTTGTGGTTATTGAAGATGGCATTCCGAAATATAATTTTAGTGCCCCTATCGTAAAAACAGAGCCTTATTTGGATCAGGGTGCAAATGCGAATAATGTTTTAGATACAGTAAGTGCCTCTAAAACATTGATGACTTATAAAATGTTAGGTGTAAATGGACAGGAAACTCAGGCAACTGCACTTGTTTTTACCCCTCAAACAGTTAAACCTGCGGGCGGATGGCCACTTGTAGTATGGGCACATGGCACAACAGGCGTGGCAGATGCGTGTGCACCGAGCCGTCAAGGTTTAAAAGGAAATGAATACTTCATTGCTAAACTATTGGCGGCAGGTTATGCCGTTGTTGCACCAGATTACGAAGGTTTGGGTGAGCCGAGCGGTAAAGAATTACACCCATTCTTAAATTTAAAAAGTGCAGCTTATTCGATTACAGATGCTGTTGTCGCTGCAAGCAAGCTTTTGGGTAATACTGCAGAAACGCGCTGGAGTGTAGTTGGACATTCACAGGGTGGACATGCGGCTTTAGGTGCAGCGCAGTATGCATCGCGTGCGCAGTTAAATTATAAGGGTGCCATAGCTATCGCACCTGCATCAAATTTAGCGTTGGTATTGGCGGGTGGTGAACAAAAAGCAGCTCAGGAGCCAGATGTAATAAAGAAAGTACAGACACTTGTACCATTAGATACGTTTACTGCTCTAATTGCTGCGGGGCTAAGAAATACTGCTCCAACCTTGAAATATTCTGAAATATTTGTGTCACCAACAGATCAACTTGCTGCTCAGGCAGAGTCAATCTGTTATGAGGCATTAGGTGGGAGTATGCTTCAGCCAATGCGAGAGCACGCACAGACTTATGGAAAATTGGATGGTTATCCACGTACTCAACCGAATTTCATGACGACCATCCCTGAAGTTAAAGATTTCTTAACCAATGGTTCACAGCCATTAAAAGTGAAAATCAGTACGCCTATATTTATTTATCAAGGAACGGCTGACCCAACTGTACCGAAACAAGTCACGGATTACTTGGTTCAGTCAGCTCAAGGGATGGGAACTAAAATTCATTACGTCACTGATCAGGATTTACCTGTAGAGCAAAAATGGGATCATGGTTCGGTGTATGTGGATAATATGGATGAGATTATTAAAGATGTACAATCTTTAATGCCTATTCAGTAAGTTGTTGAATTACGATAAAGATTGATTTGACCTGATATAGCTCATGTTTTATCTGAAACATGAGCTATTTTTATGTAAAACTGAGCAAAGTTCATTCTCTCAGTTCACAAACTTTATGCTACAATACGCGCCAATCTTAGCACGGCTTAAAAGCCCTAAATTAATAGGACCTCGCTAATGTTTGCCAATATTTCTATTGCCGAATTTGATCCAGAATTAGCTCAAGCGATCACCAATGAAGATGCGCGCCAAGAAGCTCATATTGAGTTAATTGCTTCTGAAAACTACTGCTCACCTGCAGTAATGGAAGCTCAAGGTTCAAAACTTACCAATAAATATGCAGAAGGCTACCCAGGCAAACGCTACTACGGCGGTTGCGAATACGTAGATATTATTGAACAATTGGCGATTGACCGTGCTAAAGAACTCTTTGGTGCAGATTATGCTAACGTTCAACCACACGCTGGTTCACAAGCAAACTCTGCAGTTTACTTAGCTTTACTTAACCCAGGCGACACTGTGTTAGGTATGAGCTTGGCACATGGTGGTCACTTGACTCATGGTGCAAAAGTAAGCTTCTCAGGTAAAACATATAACGCTATCCAATATGGTTTAAACCCAGAAACTGGCGAAATTGATTACGAAGAAGTTGAGCGTTTAGCGCTTGAACACAAACCACGCATGATTGTTGCGGGTTTCTCTGCGTATAGCCAAATTGTAGATTGGCAGCGTTTCCGCGACATCGCAGACAAAGTTGGTGCTTATTTATTTGTAGATATGGCACACGTAGCAGGTCTAGTGGCTGCTGGTGTATATCCGAACCCTGTGCAAATTGCTGACGTAACGACTACTACTACACACAAAACATTGCGTGGTCCACGTTCTGGTCTAATTCTTGCGAAAGCAAACGAAGAGATCGAGAAAAAATTACAATCTGCTGTGTTCCCTGGTAACCAAGGTGGTCCATTGGTACACGCAGTTGCAGCAAAAGCAATTTGTTTTAAAGAAGCAATGGCGCCTGAATACAAAGCGTATCAACAACAAGTTGTTAAAAATGCGCAAGCGATGGCTGAAGTTCTTATTGAACGTGGTTATGATGTAGTATCTGGTGGTACGAAAAACCACTTGTTCTTGCTTTCTTTAATCAAGCAAGATATTACAGGTAAAGATGCAGATGCATGGTTAGGTGCTGCGCACATTACTGTAAACAAAAACTCTGTACCGAACGATCCACGTTCTCCATTTGTAACTTCTGGTATCCGTATCGGTACTCCAGCGGTAACTACACGTGGTTTTGGTGAAGCAGAAGTACGTGATCTTGCAGGTTGGATTGCAGACATTCTTGACAGCAAAGGTGACGAAGCTGTAATTAATACTGTAAAAGCAAAAGTTGAAGCTGTTTGCGCGAAATTCCCAGTTTACGCAAAATAAGCACAGCCTTGAGAAAAGCCCCTCAAGGGGGCTTTTTTTATGGATGTAAAAAATTGATTTTTCGTTCAATAAGCTGAATTTCTGTTATAACTTAAGCGTATTGAATATGATTGTAGGCAAGCTGATGATGACAGTATTGTCGGAATGACAGGAATAAAAGTAAATGATTAGACCAAAGATTATTATTTCAGAACAAGATTTGCACCGTTTGGAAACGATGCTTGAGCATCAACCTAAATTGACGCCAACGATGCAACATCTAGAAGATGAATTGGCACGTGCTGAAGTGGTTGCGCCACAAGATGTACCGAATAATGTGGTGAGCATGAATGCCCGCGCATTGATTACCATTGCACCTGCAAAAGAACCGACTGAAATTACCTTGGTTTATCCGCATGACTTTAAAGGTGAGAAAGGGCAGGTGAATGTGGTTGCACCTGTCGGGACTGCCATTTTAGGTTTAGCTGAAGGTCAGGAAATTGAATGGCCACAGCCCGATGGTCATATGATGAAAGTCAAAATTGAGAAGATTTTGTATCAGCCAGAGCGTGAAGGCGATTATTTATAATCTGTTTATCATCCTGCGTTAGGAACATTGAAAGCCATGTTGATCATGGCTTTTTTATGCACTGGTGTTTTGAATCAGGCATCTTGTGACTGATGTTATGCGAATCTATAAAAAAGCATTTAAGCAGATCGAAATAAAAAATTGCAAAATATTACATGACCTTAGCCGAAAAACACGTACTATAAAATCATGTAAAGAGGGTTGTGATGGTCTATGGCTCAGTTTGAAGTGTTACTGCCTTTGCAAGAGATTACGGTGGATCGTGCAGAGCTTTTGGCGATTCAACGCAATGATTTAGTTCCGTTGTTGAATGATCAATATCGTCTAAATCATTATGCAGATCAGGTGATTCAAGCGCAGTCAGTTTTATTGGATGGGGTGGATCCACATTTAACTCAGCAATTGAGTGTGACCATTGAGCAGTTGATTCAGGCGCTTGGCAAATCTAAAAAAGTGTTAAAGCAACGTAAGTTTAATGCACTACAAAAGTGGCTAGGCATAGATTTGGAATATGGCGCGGGGCAAGTGCAATATTATAAAAACCTAGATCATTTATTAGGACAAGCAGATCGTTTAAGCCAAAAGCTGCAAATCGAAATTCAGAAATCACAATCACGTTTTCAGCAGTTGGTTGGTTTGCGTGAGCAAATGGCGAAATACATTCAAGCTGCCGATGAGTTTTTAGTGGAATATCCACGATTTGTGCGCAATCAGCATCCTTTGGATAATTTTAGCGAACGACTGGCCAAGAAAATTTATAGTTTAAAGACTTTGCAAAGTAGTAATGATATTGCGATTACTCAAATGCAACTTTCACAGCAACTCTCTTTTAGTTTGTTAGATCGCTTTAAAGAAGCGCAGCAGGTACTCATTCCTGCATGGCAATATCATGTCAAACAAAGTCAGCAAAGTGGCTCACACAGTCAGCTAGAAAAGCTGGATCAAAGTCGTGAGCATTTAATTAAGACATTAAGAAAATCCTTAGAAAAACCTGCGCAATCATAAGGCATGGTTTTGATTAGATAGAGGCGAAATATGACAACTTCTGAACAACGCAACGTCGCTGTGCAAGTGAGTGATGAACAGACTCAGCAACAATTTCAGCAACTCAATTTGCAGGAAATTGGCTTACAGCCTGATGACTTTCAGGAGGTGCTGGCTGCGCGTAAAGAATTAAGCGATCTTAGCCATCATTCGGTTGCAGAATATGGCAAAAATATCGCCACTAAAACGTCAAGTTATACCGATGAGCTTTTAGGTTTGGTGCAAAATAAGGATTTGGATGTCACAGGGCAAAAGCTGAATCAGGTGGTGCAGGTTGCACAGCAGTTAAATACCAACAGTATTTTAAATCCAAACAAAAGCAGTGGCTTTTTGGGTGGTTTATTCAATAAGTTAAAAGGCGCTAAACAAAGTTTTGATCAAAACTTTAACAGCACCAAAGCGCAAATTGATAGTCTGGTCACAGAAATTGAAAGCTCACAAAATGGTTTAAAAAACCGTGTAGATACACTGGATAAAATGTTTCATGGTGTGCAAGATGAATATAAACAATTGGGGATTTATATTGCAGCAGGTAAGTTAAAACAGCAGGAAATTCAGCAGCAAATTTCTGAATTTTCCGCGCAGCCGCAGGATCAGACCACGACTCAAAAAATTTATGATCTCAATCATCTTGCTAATAATTTAGAAAAGCGGGTGAGTGATTTGCAGGTGTTGCAACAATCTGCCATGCAAACTTTGCCGATGATTCGGATTATCCAGTCCAATAATTTAATGTTGGTCGATAAATTTTATGCGATTAAAAACATTACCTTACCTGCGTGGAAAAACCAGATTAGTTTGGCGATTTCTTTAAATGAGCAGAAAAACAGTGTGCAACTGGCCAACAGTATTGATGATGCCACCAATGAATTGCTGCGCCGTAATGCAGATTTATTGCATCAAAACTCGGTTGATACTGCCAAAGCCAATCAGCGTTCGGTGATTGATATTGAAACCCTTGAACACGTACAAAATACCCTCATTAAAACAGTGAACGATGTGATCCAGGTACAAAAAGAAGGCATGCAAAAACGTGCAGAAGCGACTACGCGTTTGCGAGCCTTACAGGAGAATCTGAATCAATTGGTGATTGGTTCAAGTCAACAGTCTGGTCAATAAATGCATTTTGACAATGACTTCATTTAATCTGAAATTTACCTGATAAGGAGTCGGATTTGCCCCCACTCGATGAATATGCCATTCAGCCACAGCAACTAAAAACAGGTGTTGTGGCATTACAGCAGCGTCAAAAAAAGCTCAGTTTTTTGGCTGTGCTGTCTATGACGGTGGTGCTTATATCAGCAATTGGCTTTTTTATTCAGCAAGATGTGATTTATAGCTTCTTTGGTTTAAGTACTGAAGTTCAGCAATTACACATGCCTGCAAGTGTCGATGCGACTTTGGCAAATTTAGGGCAGCAACCTGATTATTTTTTCAGTTTGTTGAACTGGTTGGGTTGGTTGATTTTAAAACTGTCGGTGTCATTTATTGGTGCATTCGTTCTAGTTCATCTACTCAAGAAAATTCGTTTTTTTTATATTCGCTTTCAGTCCTTTGTCTTGAAATTTGTAGCTTGGTTGCTGAGTTTTATTTTACTTTGGTCGGCATTGAGTTATGTTCAGCATGACCGACAAGATGATACGCAGCAGGTATATGCCAAAATTGTGCATTATGAAAAGCACATTCAAGAAAGTGAATTGGCGCGTTATTTACAAAATGCAGAAATGGCAGCGCCTGTTAAAGCCTATTTGTTGGCGCAAACGGCATTGATGCATCATCCCGCAGATAAAGATGCAGCCATTCCGCAAGTGTTGACCTTGGTCAAAGCAGAGCAGCAAGATCCGCAATTTTTACATTATGGATTTAAACCTGAACAATTATGGACCATGCAGCAGCAAGTTTATGGCAAAGCCTTAACGCCTATGGCGCAAAGCGTACATAAGCAAGTGCAGCAAGCACAGCAATTAAATACGCTTGCTTATTATATGAATCTTGCAGTTATGGCGCTTATGTTGATACTGTCTGCGGTACTGTGGTTTTTATCACGCCATTTACAGCAACGTATTCTGCGGATTCAACAACAACTTGAATAAAAAATGATTAGGCTCAATTGCTTAAGGCAGACATTCAGTTTTTATGTTAATGTCTAAATTGAATAGCTTTAGGTATTTTAAATGAAATAGTAAGCTTGAAACTCACTATCATTTAAAAAAACGATCATAAATATAAAAATAAACCGTTTCCCCTATGTAACTATTTTTCGTAAGATGACATCAACAAATAAATTTACTCCCTTGGAGACGTTAGCCATGTTAGACCAAAATACTTCTACACAACTTAAAACTTTATTAGAACGTCTTGAAAGCCCAATCGAGCTTGTCGCGACTTTAGATGGTTCTGATAAATCTGCCAAAATTAAAGAATTGGTTGAAGAAATTGCAGCACTTTCGCCACAAGTTACTGCACGTTTTGACGGTAACAACGCACGTGCACCAAGTTTTGGGATTGCAAAAGTAGGTGAGCAACCGCGCGTATTCTTCGCAGGTTTACCAATGGGGCACGAGTTCACTTCATTAATTTTGGCTTTATTGCAAACTTCTGGTTATGCACCAAAAGTATCGGATGAAGTATTAACGCAAATCAAAGAATTGAATCTTTCATCTCACTTTGATGTGTTTGTATCGTTGAGCTGCCACAACTGTCCAGATGTAGTACAAGCTTTGAACCTCATTGCGATTTACAACCCTGGCACAACAGCAACCATGATTGATGGTGCATTCTTCCAAGAAGAAGTTGAGCAGCGCAAAATTATGGCTGTGCCGATGGTATTCCAAGATGGCAACCACATTGGTCAAGGTCGTATGACTTTGGAAGAAATTGTAGCTAAATTAGATACAGATTCTGCGAGCAAAGATGCAGCGAAACTGAATGCCAAAGAGGCGTTTGATGTCTTGGTAATTGGTGGCGGCCCTGCAGGGAATACATCTGCAATCTATGCAGCACGTAAAGGTATTCGTACAGGTATTGTGGCTGAGCGGATGGGCGGTCAGGTGATGGATACCATGGATATTGAAAACTTCACTTCTATCCAAAAAACACAAGGTCCAAAGTTTGCGGCAGAAATGGAAGCGCATGTGCGTGAATACGATGTCGATATTATGAATCTACAAAAAGTATCTGCCATTAAAGGTGCTGATGAAACTGCCAATGGTTTGGTCGAAGTGACTTTGGAAAATGGCGCAACACTTGAATCGAAAACGGTGATCTTGTCTACAGGTGCACGTTGGAGAGAGATGAATGTACCTGGTGAAGCAGAATACCGTACCCGCGGCGTGGCATACTGCCCACACTGTGATGGCCCGTTGTTTAAAGGCAAACGTGTTGCAGTGATTGGTGGTGGTAACTCAGGTGTAGAAGCAGCGATTGACCTTGCAGGGATTGTAGAGCATGTGACTTTGGTAGAGTTTGATACTAAATTACGTGCAGACCAAGTCTTGCAAAACAAATTGAACAGCTTGCCAAATACTACTGTAATTACCAATGCATTATCGACTGAAGTAATTGGTGATGGCGCACAAGTGACTGCGTTGAAATATAAAGACCGTGCGACAGATGTTGAGCATACTGTTGAACTTGCAGGAATTTTCGTACAAATTGGTTTATTACCAAATACGGACTTCTTAAAAGAGTCAAAAGTAGAGCTGACGAATCGTGGTGAGATTGTGATAAATGAGCGCAATGAAACCAATGTAAAAGGTGTATTTGCGGCAGGTGACTGTACAACTGTACCGTACAAGCAAATCATCATTGCAACAGGTGAAGGCGCGAAAGCATCACTTTCAGCATTTGATTACATCATCCGTTCAGGTCAATAAGTCTGAACGAATACATCTGAATACGCGGATTAACCATCCTTAAATTGTATTCGCTAAAAAGATAGCGCCTGAGTTCCCCAATACTCAGGCGCTATGTTCAGTAAAGTGCGTTATCGCACAGTATTAAAAGTTTATTTATTCTATTTTTGGTTTTAAGAACTGAGTCGGCTAACAACTCAGTTCTTTTTTTATTTTTTACATCCAGTTTGATTTACAGCAGTTAGATTCATTTCAGTCTAATTAGCCTTATTATTTTGTCCAAATAAATTCAACTGATTAAACTTTTCCTGTAGCTGCTCTTTGGTTTCGACATGCTCAGGATGCGGAATAATACATTCAATTGGGCAGACTGAAACGCAGGTTTGATAGTCATAAAACCCAACACATTCTGTGCAACGCGCCACATCAATTTCATACACCTTTTCACCCTCATAAATTGCTTCATTCGGGCATTCGGGTAAGCACATATCGCAATTGATGCATTGGTCGGTAATCAGGAGTGCCATCGCAATACTCGCTTAGTTTATTGCCACTTAGTTGGCTTGATAAGCCAACGATGAGGCAGAAATATCTGCAGTCGAATTTGGTAAGTTGCGAATCAGCAGAGCATAACGCATATCGACATCTGCAGGTATAGGGATTTCTACAATATGCCCTGAACCTTTGGCATCTTCAATCAGATTGCCTTTTTTATCTTTAATTTCAGTTAAAGTGAAATAGATATTGCCTTGTGGCGTCATCAATTCTAGAGAATCGCCCACTACAAAACGGTTTTTTACATCAATTTTAATGTAGTCACCATTACGTTCTAAGACTTCACCACAAAATTGCTGATGATCAAAACTTGATGAACCTGTTTCGTAGTTTTGGTATTCGCTGTGCACATGACGACGCAAGAAACCTTCGGTATAACCACGGTTAGCTAGGCCTTCTAATTGAGTCATTAATGCAGGGTCAAATGGTTTGCCTGCAAGTGCATCATCAATGGCTTTACGGTAAATTTGTGCAGTACGTGCGCAGTAGAAATAAGATTTGGTGCGACCTTCAATTTTTAGTGAATGGATGCCCATTTTAGTTAAACGGTCAACGTGCTGCACTGCACGTAAATCTTTAGAATTCATAAAGTAAGTGCCGTGTTCATCTTCTTCGGCAGCAAACATATCTTCGTCATTACGTTGTAATAACACAGGCTCGTTAAATTGATGCTGTGCCTGCATGTGTTGTTCATCTGCATCGGCAGTTTCAGAAAGATTTTTGACAGGAATTACGTCACCTGTTTCATCTTCTTTTGCATCGTGAATTTTATATTCCCAACGGCAGGCATTGGTACATGCGCCTTGGTTGGCATCACGTTTATTCATATAGCCTGAAAGCATGCAACGACCTGAATAGGCCATGCACAGCGCACCATGCACAAATACTTCAATTTCCATGCCAGGCACGTTGTTTTTAATTTCTTCAATTTCATCAATCGACAATTCACGCGAAAGAATGACACGGGTTAAACCCATATTTTGCCAGAATTTCACCGTTGCCCAGTTCACCGCATTGGCTTGTACCGATAAATGTACAGGCATGTCGGGGAAATTTTCACGCACCATCATAATCAGACCTGGGTCAGACATGATCAGCGCATCGGGTTGCATGGCAACCACAGGTTCTAGGTCACGAATAAAGTTTTTGAGTTTGCTGTTATGCGGTTGGATGTTCACCACCACATAAAACTTTTTGCCTAATTTATGTGCTTCTTGAATACCAATTGCTAAGTTTTCATGATCAAATTCGTTATTACGCACGCGCAAACTGTAACGCGGCTGACCTGCATAGACTGCATCTGCACCATAAGCAAAGGCATAGCGCATGTTTTTTAAAGAACCAGCAGGAGAGAGAAGTTCGGTGACGTGGGAAATGGTCATGATCAAAAAGCAATAGCAGAAATATGGCTTTATTGTATGAATCTAAATTTAGGATTCAACCTAGTAAATAGCTCGGGATTCAGAAGAAAACTTGTGCTGAAACGCTGGGGCTAATCTTGATATAGAAAGTTCCTCATCCTGAGCTATACAAAACGCACGAGAAGGGACTTTCAATACCAATTTGACAGATTGCTTATAATCAATTTCTGATGGATGAAAGCGTGTTAACGTACACGTTGCCCATGTTTATCAATCACCACTTCACCATCTTCTTTGCTGAAGCTTTTTAATTGTGGTTGAGTGAGCAAGTCTAAGACCAGTTCAGAAGGGCGGCACAGTTTCACACCTAACTCGGTCACGACAAATGGACGATTAATTAAAATCGGATGCTCGACCATCAATGCAATTAATTCCGCATCGCTGTGTGAGCTACCTTCAAGTTGCAACTGTTCGTATGGTTCTACATTTTTGCGGATTGCATCGCGCACGCTTAAACCTGCTTGTTGAATCATGCTAGTAAGTTCAGCTTGTGTAGGTGGGGTTTTTAAATATTCAATAATTTCAGGTTCTTGTCCTGTATTACGAATTAATTCTAAAGTATTGCGTGACGTTCCACAGGCAGGGTTATGAAAAATTTTGATGGTGTTGCTCATGCGTAGTGACTCGTTTTAGGTCGATAAAATTTCAATATTGCATTTATATATGGATATGCGTATATTCGCAATAGTTAATATTGAAGTGCAGATAAAAAATGAATCAAACTGATTTTTTTAAATGTTTGTCAGACCCAACCCGACTGGACATTCTGAAATTGGTGATGGCTCAACACAATATTTGTGTATGCGAATTGACAGAACAATTGCAGTTAAATCAACCGAAAATATCACGTCATTTGGCGTTGTTACGGAATTTATCTATTTTGCTAGATCAACGTCAGGGGCAGTGGGTGTATTACCGTTTGAACCCAGATTTACCCGAATGGGCGTTTGCTGTTTTAAATATTATCGCGCAGCAAGATGTCAGCCCGATGACGCACATCAACCCTACAATTGCAACACATTGCGAGTAAGCACATGGCACAGTCCAAACTTTCTTTTTTAGATCGTAATCTGACCTTATGGATTTTTATTGCCATGGGGCTAGGTGTTGCGATTGGCGTGGTATTTCCTGCAGTATCGGCAAGCTTAGATCAAATGAGTGTGGGAACAGTCAATCTTCCCATTGCGATTGGTTTGATTTTGATGATGTATCCACCATTGGCAAAAGTCGATTACGCAGCTTTGCCAGAAGTGTTTAAAGACCGCCGAACCTTGTTGTTGTCTTTGGTACAAAACTGGTTGATTGCTCCGTGTTTGATGTTCGCTTTGGCGATTATTTTCTTGCAAAACTATCCTGAATATATGACAGGTTTGATTTTAATTGGTCTGGCACGCTGTATCGCGATGGTCTTGGTCTGGAACAACTTGGCTTGTGGTGATAACCAATACGTGGCTGCATTAGTTGCGTTTAACAGTATTTTTCAGATTGTATTCTTTAGTACTTATGCATGGCTGTTTCTGAGTTTCTTGCCGCCGTATTTTGGCGTGGCAGGACAAGTGATTGATGTTGGTTTTTGGACAATCACCCAAGCTGTTTTAATCTATTTGGGTATTCCTTTTTTGATGGGCTTTTTAACACGCTTGATTTTAGTGAAAAGCAAAGGCTTAGATTGGTATCAAACGTCTTTTTTACCCAAAATTAGCCCATTTAGTCTGTTGGCATTGCTATTTACCATTGTGGCGATGTTCGCACTAAAAGGCGCAGAAGTACTGAGCTTGCCGATGGATGTTTTACGCATTTCCATTCCATTGATTATTTACTTCGTTGCCATGTTCTTTATTAGCTTCTTTATGAGCAAATGGATGGGCAATGATTATCCACGGACGACCGCCATTTCCTTTACCGCAGCAGGGAATAATTTTGAATTAGCACTTGCTGTTGCCATTGCAACGTTTGGCTTGGCTTCTCCCGTTGCATTTACCACGATTATTGGCCCTTTGGTTGAAGTGCCTGTGTTGATTGCTTTGGTGAGTGTGTCTTTATGGCTGCGTAAAAAGTTTTATCAAAATGAGTCGATTGTCAGTTCAAAGTAATTTTCTTCATTTTGAGGTTTAAGATAAAAACATGGGCATGCGTTGCCCATTTTAGTTTTAAGAGTATGCAGCATGGTATTACCCAATATTGATTTAGATTTATTGCCTACACCAAGTTTTGAACAGGTGCAGGCAAAGCCGTTGAACCATCCGCCACGTATTTTATTGATGTACGGTTCAAACCGTGAGCGTTCTTATAGTCGTTTGGCGGTACAAGAAGCAGGCAGAATTTTGGAGCACTTTGGTGCTGAGGTAAAAATTTTCCATCCTAAAGGTTTGCCTTTACCAGAAGATGGCGATGCTTCACATCCCAAAGTCCAAGAGTTACATGAATTGCTGGCGTGGGCAGAAGGCATGGTTTGGTGTAGCCCAGAACGTCATGGTTCGATGAGCTCAATTTTTAAAGCACAAATTGACTGGATTCCACTTGCTGCAGGTGCAATTCGTGCCACACAAGGTAAAACGCTTGCTTTAATGCAGGTGTGTGGCGGGTCGCAGTCATTTAACAGTGTCAATCAATTACGTATTTTAGGACGTTGGATGCGGATGATCACCATCCCCAATCAGTCTTCTATTCCTAAAGCCTTTTTAGAGTTTGAGGAAGATGGCCGCATGAAAGCGTCTAGCTATTACGACCGTATTGTCGATGTCATGGAGGAGTTATATAAATTTACTTTGCTGACTCGCGGGCAATCTGCATATTTGGTAGATCGTTATTCTGAACGTGTGGAAACTGCCGAGCAGTTGTCGCAACGTGTTAATCAGAAGTCTTGATAATTCAATTTTAGATAAGCAAAACCGCATGAGAAAAGGCTGAGAGAGTGATTATTCGGCTTCGAGCCGTTTTAAAATCTGACAATCATCAATAGTTGTTTGTGTGATGCAGGCTTGTCTAAGTTGCTGAAGTTGTAGCTGAAAATGCTGCAACTCGGCAATTTTATCTTCTACATGCCTTAAATGTTCATCAATCAATTCATTCACGGCGCAGCAGTTTTGCTTTGGCTGTTTTTCTAATTCAATCAAAGCTTCAATTTCTTTTAAGTTCATATCTAAAGCACGACAACGCTTAATAAAAATCAAACGCTTGAGTGCCTCATCATTGTAATAGCGATAATTATTTTCGGCACGAAAGCTTGGGGTGAGTAAGTGTTTCTTTTCATAAAAACGAATTGTATCTGTGCTGACTCCAACTTTTTTAGCTAATTCATGAATTAAATATTGTGTCATGCTTGACCTTGGACTAAGTCTATAGTTTTAAATGAGCATAATCGAAACAGTTTCATTTTGAAAGAAGGTGTGTCTATGGCATGTACGTGTAGTCATGAACCTGCGCCAATCAAACCGAATAGTAAATTTAGAACCGCGTTATGGATTGCATTGGTGATCAATCTCAGCATGTTTTTTATCGAGTTGATAGGTGGTGCCTATGCCCATTCATCATCCCTATGGGCAGATTCACTGGATTTCTTTGGAGATGCTGTCAATTACGGGATTTCACTTGCGGTGTTAAGTGCAAGTTTGTATTGGCGTGCTACTGTGGCTTTGGTCAAAGGCATCACGATGGCCTTGTTTGGTGTGGTGGTGATGGGCAAGGTTATCTATGCCTATATACAGGGTATTCCACCTGAAGCCATAACCATGGGTATTATTGGGATCATCGCCTTATTAGCCAATGTGGTTACTGCATTGATTTTATATGCATTTCGAGATGGTGATTCGAATATGAAATCGGTGTGGTTATGTAGCCGTAATGATGCGATTGGTAATTTCGCAGTTATTTTGGCGGCAGTGGGTGTATTTGGTACGGGTAGTTTGATTCCAGATCTTGTGGTAGCCGTGATTATGGCGAGTTTGGGCTTAACAGCGGGGTATCATGTGATTCAGCAAGCTTTGGCTGAACGAAGAATAAATGTACCAGAATAAAGAATAAACGTAAAAAGCACTCCATCTGATTTGAGTGATTTAGATGGAGTGCTTTTAATTTTTTGTAGTCGCAATAATTTTAAAATTTGAAGTAAAAATAACGATAAGTTATTCCAAATTGCGTTTACAAAAAATAATATATAACTAAAATTAAAAATAAATTGATGTATTTAAAAATAATTTACACGATGAATAATATTTAATTTTTTTTAAATTGAGGGTTAAATGAAACTAATTAAATTATTTTCTATAGCAAGCCTGATTGCTTTGGCTGGCTGTAGTTCTAAAGTAGTGACTTATGATACTGCAGGGCAAGTGATTGGTTCATGTGTCGCTACACAGGGCTTTATTTTGGGGGCTAAAGCTGTGTGTTATGGTGGTGCCAACATACAAGGCATTAACTATTCTAAAGTAGATGAGCGCACGGGTTTATTGCCAACCATACCAAATAATTCGCAGATTTCACTGCAACAAGACTAATTTTTTAGAGGGGTAATACAATGAAAATTTCTAGTTTAATCGCATTAACAGCGGCTATTTTGATGACAGGTTGTGCTTCAAAAGTGACAACTTATGATTCGAGTGGTCGTATGATTGGTTCATGTCAGGCAGAGCGTGGGTTTGTAATTGGTGGTGGTGCACACTGTGAAGGACGTGCTAACCAAGAAGGTCGCAGTGTACGTTAATTGATGCTAATGACAAAAAACCGAGCTATTTAGCTCGGTTTTTTTAGATTCAACAGCTTTTATTTTTCAACGAAAGCACGTTCAATCACGTAATCGCCCAATTCACCCATACGTGGTGATTCTTTTAAACCATGTTGGTCAAGTAATGCTGCAACATCTTTTAAGAATGCAGGGCTACCACATAACATGGCACGGTCAGTTTCAGGGTTAAAACGTGGTAAACCAATTTTTTCAAAGATTTCACCCGATTCAATTGCCGTGGTCACACGTCCTTGGTTTGGATATTCTTCACGTGTAACGGTTGGGTAATATACCAGTTTTTCACGAATACCAAGTTCTTGGAAAAACTCGTGATTTGGTAATTCATTTAGAATTAAATCTTGATAAGCCAATTCAGAAATGAAACGTGTACCGTGAACCACAATCACTTTTTCAAAGCGTTCATAAGTTTCAGGGTCGCGGATGGTTGCCAAAAATGGAGCTAGACCTGTACCTGAAGAAAGTAAGTATAGGTTTTTACCAGGATTTAAATCATCCAGTACCAAAGTGCCTGTAGGTTTTTTAGAAACCAGCAATTCATCGCCCACTTTTACTTTTTGTAAAATAGACGTTAAAGGGCCATCAGGTACTTTAATTGAGAAGAATTCTAGCTCTTCTTCATAGTTAGCACTGGCAATCGAGTAAGCGCGCATTAAAGGCTTGCCATTTACTTCCAGACCAATCATCACAAATTGACCGTTTTTAAAACGTAGTGCGGTATCGCGAGTCGTTTTAAAACTGAATAAAGTGTCATTCCAGTGGTGTACGTGAGTAATCTTTTCGACGTTGAAAGCAGCCATTAAAGGTCTCAATAAATTATCAAATTAGAACAGCTTGCTATTCTAATCTAAAATCATTCTCTATAAACTGAATATATTTAATTGAGCTTATCAGAAAAAGTGATGAAGACTGATCTAAAAATGCCAATAATCGGATTTATGCACTCTCCCTACCGAGAAAAATTTGGTATTCCTCGTCAACCAAATCTGGTACAGGTCGAATCGTATATTGAAATGCAAGCGCCTTATAACGATGTGTTGGCATTTCAAGGGATCGAAGCGTTTAGTCACTTATGGTTAATCTGGCAATTTCACGACAATAAAAACCAAACCGATGCTCATCCAACCGTACAGAAACAGCAAAACCCCTGTTTTCGTGCACAAGTGCGTCCGCCACGTTTGGGTGGTAATCAAAAAATAGGTGTGTTTGCGACGCGCAGCATGTATCGACCTGCACCCATTGGTTTATCTGTAGTGCAATTTAAACAGGTCAAAAAAGTGGGTAAGTCACTGCGAGTTTATGTGACAGGAGCAGATTTGTTGCATGGCACGCCTATTTTGGATATTAAACCTTATATTCAATATTCAGATGCTGTGCCTGATGCACAAAGTGGTTATGCGCAAGATGAACCCATAAGAAAAACAGTGCTATGGATGGACACAGCCGAAGCGCAAAAAAATCAGTTGCTCGAATCTGGCGTATTACAGCCACAGATTGCGCAGGAATTGGAACAGGTCTTGTCTTTAGATCCACGACCTGCATATCAGGATGATGCTGAACGAATTTACACCATGAATTTTGCAGATTTTGATGTCAGTTTCCGTGTCGATCAGCACGCAGTACACATCCTAAAAATTGTTTTAATCGCTGTCGATTAAACCATCATATATAAAATAGCCACCAACGCCAGCATGTGCAAAATTTGGGTAGGTGCGAAATAAAGTGCAAAACGTAAGCCGC
Organism: Acinetobacter sp. Lyrl_1; assembly: GCF_051948795.1. Lineage (NCBI taxonomy): Bacteria > Pseudomonadati > Pseudomonadota > Gammaproteobacteria > Moraxellales > Moraxellaceae > Acinetobacter > Acinetobacter sp. Lyrl_1. Next base: position 95,451 of record NZ_JAYJLK010000004.1, on the reverse strand, counting down.
CAATGAGTGCGGCATTGATACATTTAGAAATTGCATGAGCAACAAGACCTAAAATTAAGGCGTACAGCAACATTTGCTGACTGGGTGGACCTTGCATCACTACAGTAGCAATGGCGGCATGCACCTCAAATAAAGAGGCGAGTAAGGTACCAATGATTAAGCCTGCGTCGCCAAGCATTTGCTCTAAGCCGTAGACCATGGCTTGAATTGCGGTTAAGGTCGCCACAATAATAGCGGCTTCTTTAAGGCTAAACATACGGGTGTCGGCTTCAGGTTTTGCTGTTGTCGTATTTTTATGCTTTTTAAGCAAGCATACGCCGACCAAAATTAAAATGCCAATGCCTGCCAGACTGGGCATAATTAACAGCTTAAACCACGCCAGATTGACACCCGCCACAATAATCAACATTTGCGCTAAAGTTGCCACGCAAGACATCAGAGCTGCACCTGCATTGGCACGTGCGTCGCCACGACCTGCGCGTACTTCCATGCCTAAACTGGCAATGGTTGCGGTGCTTGATACAAAACCTGAAGCAATTGCAGATAATATGAGGGCGTTGCTGCTTGAGAGTAAACGCTTGGCGATATGCGCTAAAGCCTGCACACTTAAAATTAAAATCAATAATTTTAAAATCACATAAGGATTAAGTACATTGCCCCATAGTGCGGTATTGGGTGTCAGCGGCAAGGCAATTAACACCAAAGCCAGTAAGAACAAGCCATCACGTAGTTCAGCTTCGGTAATCCACTGACTGACAATGCCATGCATGGTGTGCTTGGTCATGAGTAAACCTGTCAAAATAACCGATAAACCTGCTGCCAATGGAATATTCCATAAACACAATGCACCAATAAAATAGGTCATCACGAAGGCAAGTTCGGTGGTAGCGCCGGGGTCATCTTCCGTTTGATTTTTGAGGGAATATAAGCCAATTCCCCCAACAATCAACGCACCCACAATGGCAATGCTCGTGCCCAATAAGAAGCAAATGGCACCTAATAATGCGCAAATTCCAAAGGTACGTACGCCTGCAAAACGGTGATGTTGTCCATTTTTTTTACTGCGTTCACGCTCTAATCCAATCAGTAAGCCACAGCCAAGTGCTGCTGCAAACATGGTGAGCAGTTCGGGAAAATTGGTTGTAACCAAAGATGGAGGAGTCAGAAAATCCACAGCAACATTCCAAATACAAGGTGTTATTTTAAACATCATATATTTGAATTGTGTTTATCGCCATTTATGAATCTATTTTCACTCTAAAATTATGGCTTAATCGAACCATACAAGATTACTGTATTAAAGAAGTCATTCAGCCCTGAAAGCAAACTCTGCTATAGTAAACCCAGATTTTGGGGCATATAACAATGAATTTTAATTTTGAAATAGACAGTACTTGGTGCTTAGAACAATTAGTCAAAGATGGCAAAATTACCGAACGTGATCAGGCTTTGGTACAAACCACGCATCGTCAACGTGATCAATTAAAATGGCATCCACTACAATGGATTGCCAACTTTAATTTGGTCGATCAAAGTCATCCCCAAACCACTTTAACTTTAAACCGTTTATGCCAATGGCTGGCTGATAAATCAGGCTTGCCATTCTATATTATTGATCCGTTAAAAGCCGATGTTGCCGCTTTAACTGCTGTGATGTCGCAGGAATTTGCGCTGCGTAACCGTATTTTAGCGGTGGAAGTGACTGCAGATGCGGTATTAATTGCGACAGATCAACCTTATAAAAAAGAATGGGTTGCCAACTTAGAACATAGTTTATTGCCCAAAAAAATTCAGCGGGTTTTACTCAGCCCAGATCAATTACAGCGCTATTTGATTGAATATTACCAAGTGAGTCGTGCAGTACATTCATCACAAAAATCTTCTGCACACGACCGTGAAAATAAAGGGGTCGAGGCTTTATTGCAATTGGGCGATACCCAAAACCCAGATGCCAATGATCAACATATTGTGAAGTTGGTCGATTGGGTGCTGCAATTTGCCTTTGAACAAGGCGCAAGCGATATTCACCTCGAACCACGTAAAGACACAGGCAAAGTACGTTTTCGTATTGATGGCGTGTTGCACACCATCTATAACATGCCTGCCAATACGCTTACCGCAGTCATCTCACGGATTAAAATTTTAGGGCGTATGAATGTAGCCGAAAAACGTAAACCGCAAGATGGACGTTTAAAAACCCGAACTCCAAAAGGACAAGAAACTGAACTGCGTTTATCGACCTTACCAACGGCGTTTGGCGAAAAACTGGTGATGCGTATTTTTGACCCAGAAGTATTGGTACGCAGTTTTCAGCAATTGGGTTTTGATAGTCGTTTGTTGAATGAATGGCATGCCCTGACTGCACATAGTCACGGCATTATTTTGGTTACAGGCCCTACAGGTTCGGGTAAAACCACCACGCTGTATTCATCGCTAAAGCAATTGGCTACCGATGAAGTCAATGTCTGCACCATTGAAGACCCGATTGAAATGTTAGAACCGAGTTTTAACCAAATGCAGGTGAATACTGCAATTGATTTAGGTTTTGCCGATGGTGTGCGTGCCTTAATGCGTCAAGACCCTGACATTATTATGGTCGGAGAAATTCGAGATCAGGATACCGCAAATATGGCAATTCAAGCGGCACTGACGGGGCATTTGGTTTTATCGACACTGCATACCAATGATGCGCCTTCAAGTTTGACTCGTTTGCATGATTTGGGCGTACAGCCATTTTTGACAGCTGCCACAATTTTAGGCGTTTTGGCACAGCGTTTGGTGCGTAAACTGTGTCCGCATTGTAAGCAAGAAGGCTCAATAAATGAAAAAGATTGGGAACATTTGACCTTCGATTACATTATGGAAATGCCTGCACAAGTGTTTAAACCTGTCGGATGCGATGAATGTCGTCAAACGGGCTATAAAGGTCGGGTCGGAATTTATGAGTTTATGCCTTTAAGTTTAGACACCAAACAGCTCATCAGTGCCAATGCCAATTTAAATGAATTACGTCAGCAAGCTAAAAAAGAGGGCATTGAACCGTTACGTATTGCGGGCGCGCGTAAAGTTTTAGAAGGCATGACCACTTTAGAGGAAGTGTTGCGAGTCGTGCCATTAAATTAGCAGATTCAAACTTTTTACGATGAATTTTAAAAAAATGGAAATCTTAAGATTCAGTTCATCTTGCTTTGTTTTAATCACCATAACGAAATGAGCAACACAAAAAGGTGAAGCAATGAAATTTACAATGAAAGCAATGTTGATGGCAGGTTTAATGGCAGCAGCTTCAATCACCATGGCAAACGACAGCATTAATACCCAAGCACTACATCAAAATGTAACGGTAAAACAAGCATTAAGCCTGAAAGATGATAGTAAAGTGCAGTTAAAAGGTTATGTGGTGAAATCTATTGGTGATGAAAAATATCAGTTCCGTGATAACACAGGCACCATTACGGTCGATATTGATGATGATTTATGGAATGGCAAAGCCGTTTCTGCCAAAACGCCTGTTACCTTAATTGGTGAAGTGGATATTGATCACAAGCCTACAAAACGTATTGAAATAGATGTGGATCAAGTTCGTTTCTAAATCTACGCTGTGTAAAACAGCATTAGTTGCTACACAAAACTGATTTCACTCAAAAACCACATACGCTGTAAGGTGTATGTGGTTTTATCATGTAAAGTATTTTGAAATCATAAAATTTTGAAGCATAAATAACAGAGGAAGATATGCGCTTACTCTTGGCTGAAGACGATGTATCACAAGCAGAAAGTATTAAAACTTGGCTGGAAATGGATGGTTATAATGTCGATTGGGTCGAGCGTGGCGATCACGCCATTTTAGCCATTCAGCAGCATCATTATGATTGTGTGTTGTTAGACCGTGGGTTGCCTAAAAATAGCGGTGATGAAATTCTGCACGCTTTACGACAGCAGCAACAGGATACTCCTGTTATTTTCATTACTGCGCGCGATAGTATTCAAGATCGGGTACAGGGACTTGATTTGGGCGCCAATGATTATTTGGTTAAACCGTTTAGCCTTGAAGAACTCTCGGCACGGGTACGCAGTCAGTTACGCAATGCGCAAAGTCATCCGACACAGCAGCTTGAATTTGCCAACTTGGTTTTAGACACGCAAAGCAAACAAGTGAAAGTGGATGATCAACAGGTCAATTTAACGGCTAAGGAATTCCAGATTTTACATAAACTGATGCAAAACCCGCAGCATGTGGTGACTCGTGAACAGCTCGAAGAGTCTTTATATGCATGGGGCGATGAAATTGAAAGTAATGCGATTGAAGTATTTATTTATCAATTACGCAAAAAAATTGGCAGTAGCCGCATTAAAACCATACGAGGTTTAGGCTATCGTATGCAGCAAGATAACTAATTCAGTTTGATCTCCGCATGTCTAAACAGGTCATTTCTTTACAATCCAAACTGGTTAAAAGCTCCGTTTTAAGCTCGGTCTTGGCGGGTGGACTCGCCCTGATTTTATTATTGGCGGTTGCCAGTTACCAAACCATGCAAGTCCATGACGAGATTATGGATGAAATAGCCGATATGTTGCTGCGAGCAGACTTGCGTGACCATGCAGGCAATCAGGTCGATGAGTTGAGCGAGCAATTTCATATTGCCTATCAATTGGGTTTGGATGATCTGATTCTGACCACCTCTGAAGATGAACAAGACATACCTCCGCTTCACTTGCCTCAGCTTGCCGTGGCATCTGAGCATGGTTTTTCATTTCACTGGCAAGATGGGCAAATTTGGCGCAGCTATGTGGCAGAGGAAGATGGCTTGCATGTGATTGTCGTGCAGCCGCTTAAATATCGCTTTAAGGAAATTGCTGCAACCAGTTTGGGCTATGCCGCTATTTTATTGCTGTTGTGGTTGCTGCAATGGGCAATTGTGCATTTTATGATTGGTCGTCAATTTAAGCGGATTCAGCAACTCTCCCAACAAATTGCAGAAAAAAATCAACATGATTTGACGCCAATTATCCCCACACAACCTGAATTGAAAGAACTGCAACCCATGCTGCAGCAATTGAATAAATTGTTGGGGCGAGTAGAGCAGTCTTTAATTGCAGAACAGCGATTTACAGCAGATGCTTCGCATGAATTACGCTCTCCTTTATCTGCCATTCAATTGCGTTTGCAGGTGCTAAAACGTAAATACCAACAGCAACCTGAGTTGGCACAAGATTTAGAGCAAATTCAGCGTGATGTCAGTCGTGGTACACAAGTATTGGAAAATTTGCTGTTATTGGCACGTTTAGACCCGACAGATTCGGCATCGTTAAATAAAAGTGCGGTATCTATAGCAGACTTGGTGCAGGAAGTTTTACAAAGTCTGACGCCGTTTATTCAGGAAAAAGCCATTCAGATTCAGTCAGATATTCAACCGATACAAGTGCAAGGCAATCCTGAATTGCTATTTAGCTGCCTGCGCAACTTGATTGACAACGCAGTGCGTTATGCAGCACCTCAAGGACGTATTTGGATTGAAGCGAAACCGCATGAATTGATGCAGGAAATTTGCATCGCCGACAATGGTCATGCAGTGACTGATGACGTTTTGGCACGTTTGGGCGAACGCTTTTACCGTGCTTTAGGCAGTAAAACTCAAGGTTCTGGTTTAGGACTGTCGATTTGTAAGAAAATTATAGAGTTGCATGCAGGAAAAATTGAATTTTCACGTGCTGAACAAGGTGGTTTAAAAGTGCGTATTTTGTTGCCTAAAGCCCAGTTGTAAATATGATTGGTTTTAGGAAGCAAGTTAAAATTAGACAAGTCAGAACTTAAAAGCAGTATGCGCTGATTCATACTGCTGTTTCCACGTTTATTATTGTGTTGATTATTTTAATTATTTTGTGAGAATAAGACGATTGTTACGGGTTAAGCGTAAACGATATTCTTCGCCTGCATGCAAAATACGAATTTCGCGTCCTAGCGCAAACAAGTTATTTGAATGTAACATAGGTAGGGCATGCTGAGTGTCTGAATGACGTGAAAATAAATTAAATGGGGCGTTCATTTTGAGTTACTCCGTGGTGTGTAAGAATTGTTTTAAATGATAATCATTATCATGTAAACCTGTCAACGGATTATTTTTAATTTTATAAAAGTCTACAATTTGCAGTAAAACGTAAATTGCAAAAAAGGAATCGGGTTCATGTCCAAGCCAAATATTCATGTGGCAATTGCGCTGTTATTTCATCAAAACAAAGTGTTGGTGGGTTGGCGCGAAGCCAAACAACATCAGGGCAATAAACACGAATTTCCAGGTGGGAAAGTGGAAGCAGGCGAAACTCCTGTAGATGCTTGCCGCCGTGAAGTGTTTGAAGAAGTTGGTGTTGGCATACAGCATTGGCATGCTTTTGATATTATTTGCCATGAATATGATGATGTGATTGTCAATCTGCATATTTTTCAGGCTGCTGTACCCGCAGCTTTATTAAAAGATATTCAAGTGCCTTGGACATGGTTTAGCCGTCCGCAACTTTTGGAGCTGAATTTTCCACAAGCCAATCGTGCAATTATGCAACGACTAGTGTGGCAACAGGCAATTAAAGTCAGTGAAGATTTAAAACATTTAGCAAATTTGCCTAAGCAAAAACTGCTGTATTGGCGGGTTGAACCCAATGCTGCATGCAAGGTCGAATTGTCAGAATATTGTATTGAGCAACTGGGGCAAGTGATTGTCAATTTGGAATTGTGGAAGCAATTAAATACGATTCAGCAACACGCCATTGCAGCAATTCATTTAAAACAATCGCAACTGATGCAATTACAAAAGGGCGATTTAAAAGTTGGGCAGCGTTATATTGCAGCGTGTCATGATATTGTTTCGGCACAACATGCACAGCAAATTGGTTGTGAAGCAATTTTACTCAGTCCTGTTTTAGTAACCACCACGCATCATGATGCCACACCTTTAGGATGGGAAAAATTCCAGCAGATCGCTGAATTTGTCGATATTCCTGTTTTTGCTTTGGGTGGCTTAACTCAAGATGATTTAACTACCGCAGAGCAGCATCATGCCTATGGCATTGCAGGTGTACGTTTTATTTGATTTTTTCTAGTTTGCGCAAATAAAAAAATCGCTGATGTAATCACACTCAGCGATTTTTAGTTTATTAAATTATCGTCCTTACAAATCTTTCAAAGCTTGTTGGGCTTGCGCAAGGCTTTTGGCATTATTTTGTTGCTGTGCTGCTTTTTGAATGACTAGCCATAATTGACGTTTCATAGCATCGCTTTGTGCATAGCTTAAACCACGACGTGCCAAGGCTTCTGCATTAGCGGGTTGCTTCTTTTGGTTGGCAATTAAAGCCAAATATAAATAGGTTTCAGCCGCTTGCGGGGCAAGTCGCTGCGCTTGCAAAGCTGCTGTTTCGGCCTGATTGAATTGACCTTGTTTATAAGCGGTCTGGGTTTGCTGCATCAACTTTTGAAAAGCAGGCAAACTACGACCATCCTCTAATTTTTGTTGCACGGTTTGTTGTGGCACCACCACTTGCAACGATTGACGCTTAATTTCTTCACGTTCATAAGGACGAATCACCACACCTTCTGGTGTCGTCACAGTTTTAGGTTTTTCAGGCACAGGCTGAGGAGCAGGCGGTTCAGGTAAACTCTGGCAAGCTACAATCGTTGCCATCGCACCCATAGCGAATGTGGTGAAAAAAACTTGTCTTAAACGTGATAATTTCATAAGCGTAACTGACCGATATCCTCAAGTTTAATTGATATAACTGCCACTTGAGATGACACGACCATCGGTATTGTCATCTGTTACGGGTTCAGTTTCACGGATATAATTTTCGATACTGTCACTGGTTTCAGGAGCTGTTTGCTGAGTTTCAGTATCGGGTTGGTAAACGGGTTCAACTTGATAGTGTGAAAAACCACATGCGGTTGCCTGACGCGGTACATTATTACGATTCACTGGAATATACATCGCACCTTCACAGCCTTGTGCAGATAAATGCCCAGAACTGCGGTCAATCCAATGCCATTGAATTTGTTCGGTCTGACGTAAGTTGACAGGTTTTTGACGCAATTGCTGCATCACATTACTCCAGACAGGCAAAGCACCAGACGAGCCTGTTAAGCCTGTGACTTTGTTATCATCCAAACCAAGCCATACAACGGCTAAATAATTGCCTGAATAGCCCGCAAACCATGAATCACGAGTATCATTGGTTGTACCTGATTTGCCTGCCAATTTTAAATCTGTCGATAAGCTATTGTAAGCTGAACGACCTGTACCAGAACTCATCACTTGCTGTAAGCCATAATTCAAAATATAGGCGGCAGAAGGATCAATAGTTTGTTGTACGGTTAAACCATAACGATCCAGTAAACGTCCATTGGCATCGACTACGGTGCGAATCGCTTTGGTCGGATATTTAAAACCACCTGTGGCAAAGTTACCGTAAATGTCCATCACTTGCATTGGTGATAAATCTACCGCACCCAAGAAAATAGATGGATATTGCGGAACCGCATCACTTGGTACACCAAATTTAATGAGGTGATTACGGAAGGTAGATAATCCAAACTCCTGTCCCAAACGAACTGCAGATAGGTTATAAGACTGAGATAGGGCTTGTGACATAGACACAATCCCATGATCGCTGCCGCTATAATTACGTGGTGTCCAAGATTTACCATCAATTGGGATGCTGATTTGGCTGTCTTCTACAGGACTTGCCCAGTTATATCGACCAGACTCAATCGCACTTAAATAAATAATTGGTTTGAGCAGTGAGCCAACTTGACGTTTGGCATCCAAGGCACGGTTAAAACCCGTAAAATCTTGCGTAGAACCTACCGCTGCCACTAACTCGCCATTTTCAGGATGAGAAATTAGCACCGCGCCTTGTAATTCTTTTAAACGCTTTGGATTGGCTTTGCTTAAACGCTCAACCGATGCTTTAAAAGCATTTTGTACGTTGGTTTGTGCAATCGGATCAAGCGTCGTGAAGATACGCAAACCCTGATTGGTCAAATCTCCTTCTTGATATTCTGTACGTAATTGACGGCGGACAATATCTAAAAAGTCAGGGAAACGGGCAGGGCCAATGGTCGGTTTTGTAATGACATTTAAGGGACGCGCAGTTTCTTTTTCATATTGTTCTTGGTTTAAATAACCCATCACCAACATATTGTTTAGTACAATGTCACGACGTTTTTTGGCAGCTTCAGGGTTGCGCCAAGGATTATATAATGATGGACCTTGTACCAAACCGACCAAAAAGGCTTGTTGTGAAATGTTTAGCTCACGCAACGGCATACCAAAATAAAACTGTGAAGCTAGACCATAACCATTAATAGAATAGTTACCGTTTTGACCTAAATTCACCTCATTTAAATAGGCTTCTAAGATTTCATCTTTGCTGTAATGTAGTTCAATCAGCATGGCCATGAGTGCTTCATTGGCCTTACGTTTTAAGGTGCGTTCTGGGCTTAAATAAAAGTTTTTCACCAATTGCTGCGTAAGGGTAGAACCACCCTGACGTTTGCCACCAGTGACGTTGCTGACAATAGCACGTGCAGTACCACGAATTGAAACGCCGTGATGTTGATAGAAATTACGATCTTCAGTGGCAATAAGGGCTTCAATCAGCGGTTTAGGTACTTTATTCAGTTTAATCAGCACACGATCTTCATTGTGCTGTGGATAAATTCCGCCAATCAACATCGGTTCTAAACGTGCAATACCTGTATTAGAAGGCTTGGTGGCACTCACCTCACTAATTTGATTATTGGCAAAGCTGACTTTTAAAACCTGTTCAGGTTCAACACTATCGCCAAAGTCAAAACCACGGGTATGCACAAATAAAGTATTACCATCGCTGACATAACTGCCTGATTTAGCATAATTATCTGTATTTTTATAGCCAAGCAGTTTTAGTTCTTGAGTAAAGTCGGTCTGGCTGACAGGTGCATTGCTATACACTTCTAACGGGCGTGCAAAAACCTTGGCTGGAATATCCCAACGCTGTCCTTCAAATTTGTCTCTGACAATATTATCCAGACGAATCAAGTAGATACTAAATGCAATAAATCCACCAATAACGATGATGCAAAATAGTAATGCAATTATGCCTATGCCACGCTCAGACTTCATAAATCGCGATAAGATCCTGATAAATTTTGCTAATCATGCGAAGCTTTTACTGAATTTGCAATAATTAATCTGTGACTGAAGGGAAAATATCGTCATAAAATTGAGCAGAAATGTAGTTTTAAAGTTTTTTTAAATCAACTAGGTTAGTGCTATGATAGGCGTCGAATCGTAGCGGAGCGATATCGCAGGTGCAAATTTCACATAAGAACTTTCGGAACATTGGACTGATTGGCCGTCCAGACAAATATTCTGTCGTAGAAACATTATGTCTGATTCACGACCATATTTTAGGATTGGGTTTGCATCCCGTTTTTGATTCTGACACTGCTCAACTTGTACCTTATAACAACACCCAAACAGTCAGCCGTGCTTTATTAGGCGAAGTGGTCGATTTGGTGATTGTGGTGGGGGGGGATGGTTCATTGCTGCACGCAGCGCGCGCTTTGGTTAAATACAATACCCCTGTAATTGGTGTGAACCGTGGGCGTTTAGGCTTTTTAACCGATATTAAACCGACAGAAGTAATCTTTAAACTCGATCAGGTTTTGCAAGGACATTTTCAGTCAGACCGTCGTTTTTTATTGGAAATGGAAGTGCGCTCTAAAGGTGAAATCATTTATGAAGCGATTGCCTTAAATGATGTGGTGCTACATTCGGGTAAGTCGGTTCACATGATTGACTTTGAACTGAATATTGATGGGCAATATGTCTATCGTCAGCACAGTGATGGTTTAATCGTTTCGACCCCAACAGGTTCAACGGCTTATGCTTTGTCGGGTGGTGGCCCAATTGTACATCCGAGCATGGATGCAATTGCATTGGTGCCTATGCATCCACATACCTTGTCTTCACGCCCAATTGTGGTGGGTGGACACAGCGAAATTAAAATCAATATTCGTGAAAACCGTGTGTTGCCGATGGTTAGTGCTGACGGTCAACATAGTGTTTCATTAAATGTCGGAGATAGTTTGCATATCCGCAAACATCCTTATAAATTAAATTTATTACATCCACCAGGTTATGACTTCTATATGGCATGTCGTACCAAATTAGGGTGGAATCAAGATTTTGAATCAATGCAACAGCAGGATGAATGATGAATATTGAACAAATGCTTGCCGTACTCGATCCTGAAATTGTTGGACGTTTAAAAACGGCAATTGAAATTGGCAAGTGGCCAAACGGTGTTGCGCTGACCCAAGAGCAACGTCAAATTTGTATGCAAGCAGTGTATGCGTGGGAAATGAAAAACCTGCCTGAAACTGAGCGTAGTGGCTATATTGACCGTGGCACTAAAGAAGAAGGCGAGCAGTGTGATGACGATCATCACAAGCATGAAGAATTTAAACCGATTCGTTTTGTTTAAATGATGTAAGAAAGCTTTCAGAAAAATTGAAAGATAAAAAAGACACCTGAGATGGGTGTCTTTTTTTGTATTTTCAATGAGGTTTTAGTTGTGACGATTTTGCCAAAGCTGCTGTGCGTTTTGCATCGCTACTGCATAATCATCACAAACGCCCATGGTATATAAAGCGATACCTATGGTTTCGGTAATGGCGACTTCACCATACTCATGAGTTTGCTGATCTAGCCAGACGGCTTTAAATACTGCCAAATCCAGTTCTTCTTCTATAGGGCTGCGGTTATCGGTCAGTTTAGGCAGTTCGTGTTCATATAAAGCGCCATTTTTGATGCCACAAATTAAAGTTTTGGCATCGGGGTTGCGTTCAAACTCGCCACCTTCGCCTTTAATCACTGCACTGTTTTGATAACCCAGCTGAAATGCGGCTTGTTGATGTGAACTGCGATAGGCAGGGTGAAAAATCGCCTGCATGGTGGCTTTGGCATTAAAAGGGTTGATTAAACGGGCAAGGGTATGAATAGGAGAACGTAAACCCATCACATTGCGTAAATTAATCAACTCACTCAAAATCGGTGAAATAACATCTAAAGGTAAATAAGCAAAATTACGCTGCGCTAATTGTTGCTCAACGTCTAGGTCATTTTGGCAAATTGGATAATCTAAATATTGCAGTGCTTGTTCGGTATATAAACGGTTGATGGTATGCCCAGAAGCACCATGCATCACCACTTTATAGCCATGTTTTGCTAAAGTCAGCGCTGCCAATAAAAACCACGGATAATGTCTGCGTTTACCTGCATAAGATGACCAGTCTAAATCGACCTGAAGCGGTTTAAATTGCAGTTGATCACGGGTAGCTTGTACAAAACCTGCCAACTCCTCTACAGATTCTTCCTTCACACGCAGCAACATTAAAAAAGCACCCAATTGCACATCCAACACTTCATTGCGCAAAATCATAGAAAAAGCTTGATAGGCCTCGTCATAGGTCAGTGAACGTGCGCCTGTTTTGCCTTTGCCAATAATTCGAATAAATTGTGCGAATGGATGTTCTGCATCTTTATAAATATTTCTTTTATTGGGGTTTGTATTTGGCATAAGCGAGTTCACACACATCTTTAGTTAGTATACTAGTGTATAAACTTCGGCAACAGTTTGCAGCACTATTCACAGCTTCAGCTTGTACGAGCTGCCACAAGTTTCATTGCATATCTGAAATGACGACTAAAGTTTGACTGTAAAGTAAGACAATCTGTAGGGATAACACATGACAGCCTGTATAAAAATGCATAGCATGGATACTATTGAAAACAACAATTGAAAAATAAAGGATTGGATATGCTGGCTTATGATGCTGATTTAGAATTATTTAGAGATAACTTTCGACGTTTTATGCAGGAGCATATTGCACCGCATTATGCTGCGTGGGAACGTGAGGGCATCATGCCGCGCAGCGTGTGGAATCTGTTAGGTGAAAATGGCTTTTTATGTATTGATGTGCCTGAAGAATATGGCGGCTATGGTGTTCCAACGCATTATTCCCTAATGTTGGTCGAAGAATCGGCACGTGCAGGTTATAGCGCACTTTCTACAGGTATTTCCTGTCATTCTGAAATTGCTGCGCCGTACATTTTGCATATTGGTACAGAAGAACAAAAACAATACTGGCTGCCTAAAATGGTATCGGGTGAAGTGGTTGGTGCAATTGGCATGACCGAGCCAGGCGCGGGTTCAGACTTACAAGCCATGCGTACCAATGCCATTTTGCAAGATGATCATTATGTACTGAATGGTTCTAAAACCTTTATTTCCAATGGTCAGCATGCAGACTTGGTGGTTTTGGCAGTAAAAACTGATCCGCAAGCACGTGCCAAAGGCGTGTCGCTCATGTTGGTCGATACTCACTTGGAAGGCTTTAAAAAAGGCACCAATTTGGAAAAAATTGGTTTGCATTCACAAGATACGTCAGAGCTATTCTTCGACAATGTCAAAGTGCCGAAAAACCAACTGTTGGGACAGGCAGGGCATGGTTTTGCCTATTTAATGCAAGAATTGCCACGTGAACGTACCGCGATTGCAGCCACAGCATTGGGTGCTATTCGTGGTTCAATTGATGTGACCACACAATATGTGCAAGAGCGTCAGGCGTTTGGACAAGCCATTGGTCAGTTCCAGAATACCCGTTTTGTATTGGCACAGGCTAAGATTGATGAATTGGCAACTGCTGCTTTTTATAATCAAAACGTCGAATTGTATATGCAGGGCAAACTGGACGTCGAAACTGCAGCCGCTTTAAAAAGCTTTGCGACAGATATGCAAATGAAAATTGCCGATCAATTGCTGCAACTGTTTGGCGGTTATGGCTATATGACGGAATACCCGATTTCTCGTTTCTTTGTCGATGCGCGAATCCAGCGAATTTACGGTGGAACCAATGAAATTATGAAAGAAATTGTCGCGCGTGGTTTATTGGGGCGTTAAAACAATGCCTAAAAGTCCAATTGAATAAAGATCAAGGATCATCTCCAGAGTCAGCCCAGTGCTGGCTCTTTTTTTATGAATTTGATCAGACTTAAAAGCAATGAGCTGATTGATAATTACACTTAAAAATAAAATTACTCCGCTTAGAATTAAAGATGTAAAAGGGAAAAGCGTAGTTACCCAGTTTTAGCAGTACGTTGTGCAAAGTTGCGGCTTAAATGTATAGATTGGTGATGCTTTGATCAACTGTATGTTTTTAAATCTGAAACACTGAAAGTTGTATTGCGCAACATTTGAAAGCTAACTATTGTTATACTATTTGCAAAATGTTTATGAAGGGCGACATAACAATGATCCAAGACGATCAGAACACAACGACTTCTCTTGATCTCGCTAAAATCCGTGAAGATATTGACTCTGTAGATCAACAGATTCAGCAGCTGATTAACCGTCGAGCACGACTTGCTGAAGCGGTGGCGAAAGCAAAATTTGCAGCAGAAGAGAGCCCGTTGTTTTACCGTCCTGAACGTGAGGCGCAAGTTTTACGTAATGTTATGGAACGCAACGAAGGGCCGCTGTCTGATGTGACCATGGCACGTTTATTCCGTGAAATTATGTCGGCATGTTTGGCACTTGAAGCGCCACAAAGTATTGCGTTTTTAGGGCCAATTGGTACTTATACGCATTCCGCAGTACTTAAACATTTTGGTCAAGATGCGATTGTGCGTCCTTTGCCTACTATTGATGAAGTTTTCCGTGAAGTGGAAGCAGGCAGTGCACACTATGGTTTAGTACCTGTCGAAAACTCATCTGAAGGTGTGGTGAACCATACTTTAGATTGCTTTAAATCATCGCCATTAAATGTGATTGGTGAAGTAGAATTGCGTATTCATCACCAATTCCTTGTGTCAGAAAACACTCGTAAAGACAGCATTAAACAAATTTATGCGCATCAGCAAACTTTGGCACAATGCCGTAAATGGTTAGATGTGCATTATCCGGGTGTAGAACGTGTGGCACTCAGCTCCAATGCAGAAGCAGCGCGCCGTATTCGTAATGAATGGCATTCTGCTGCAATTGCTTCTGAAATTGCGGCCAATATTTACGAACTCGAAATTTTACATAGCAATATTGAAGATAACCCAGAAAATACCACACGTTTCTTGGTGATTGGTCGTGAGAAAGTTCCACCAAGTGGCAATGATAAAACTTCATTGTTGGTGTCTGCACATGACCGCGCAGGGGCATTGCTTGAGATTCTTGCACCATTTGCGAAGCACAATATTAGCTTGACCAGTATTGAAACACGTCCTGCCTTGCCTGAAAAATGGGCCTATGTATTCTTCATTGACCTAGAAGGGCATGTCGAGCAAGACAATGTACGTGCAGCGATTGAAGAAATCCGTCCATTGGTGAAAGAAATTCGTGTCTTGGGTTCTTATCCTGCTGCCGTGTTATAACCGTATTTAATTTAGTGGTGTGCATGTTTGTCATGCGCGCCACATTCACCACCTAGTCAACTGGAAGTGTAAAATGTCGTTTGTCCCAGCCAATGAAGGCATCTCGAAGTTAAAGCCTTATCAACCAGGTAAACCAATCAGTGAACTTGAGCGTGAGTTGGGGATTACAGATATCGTCAAACTTGCTTCAAATGAAAACCCATTGGGCTGTTCAGACAAAGTCAAAGAAGCCGTTGCAGCAGAAATTGCTGAAATTGGTCGCTATCCAGATGGTGGTGGTTTTATTTTAAAAGACCAAATTCAAAAACAATTTGGCTTTGCGCATGACCGTATTACTTTGGGCAATGGTTCAAACGATTTGCTAGAAATGTTTGCTCGCGCATTCGTTTCAGATCAAGATTCAGTGTTGTATAGCCAACACGCCTTTGCAGTATATGCTTTGGTGACACAAGCGATTAATGCTCAAGCGATTGAAGTGCCTGCCAAAGGTTTTTCACATGACTTGGATGCTATGGCGGCAGCAATTCAAGACAACACCAAGTTAATCTTTATTGCCAACCCAAATAACCCAACAGGCACATGGTTTGAAGAGGCTGAATTTGAAGCCTTTATGCAAAAAGTTCCTGCACGGGTGATTGTGGTATTAGATGAAGCCTATGTGGAATATTTTCCAGAGAACTTCAATAGCCTTAAATTCCTTGAGCAATATCCAAACTTAATCGTGAGCCGTACTTTATCTAAGTGCTATGGTTTGGCGGCGCTGCGCGTTGGTTTTGCTTTAGCTTCTGCAGAAGTGACCGATTATTTAAACCGTATTCGTCAACCATTTAACGTCAATCACTTGGCAATGGTGGCTGCGGTTGCGGCATTAAAAGACGAAGATTTTATCGAAAAATCACGTATTGCCAACAAAGCAGGCATGGCGCAATTGGAAGCAGGCTTTAAAGCATTGGGTCTGAATTATGTGCCTTCACGTGCTAACTTTATTTTGGTAGATGTAGAAGCCGATCCGGGTCAAACTTTTAATGCCTTATTGAAAGAAGGTGTAATTGTACGTCCTGTGGGTATTACGACCCATTTACGTGTTTCAATTGGCACAGAAGCAGAAAATGCCAAGTTCCTGCGTGCATTAGCCAAAGTATTGGGCAAGGAAGCGAAGGCATAAAACATGGCGCAACCATTGTTTGAAAAAGTTGCATTTATCGGACTCGGGCTAATAGGCTCGAGTTTGGCACGTGTAATGCTGGCAGAAAACTTAAGTCGGCATATTGTGGCATCGACCCGTTCTGAAAAAACGCTGCAAGATGCTTTGGAATTAGGATTAATTGAACAAGGCTTTAACAATCCTGTAGATGCGGTACAAGGCGCAGATTTAGTGGTGTTGGCGCTACCTGTGCAAGCCACAGAAAAAGTCTTGCGATTAATTCAGCCACATTTGGCAGATAATGTAATTCTGACCGATGTAGGCAGCACCAAAGGCAGTGTCGTGGCTGCAGCCAAAGCGGTTTTTGGAGAACATTTACCTGCAGGTTTTGTACCCGGGCATCCAATTGCTGGGGCAGAGCATACAGGCGTGCATGCAGGCAAGGTTGATTTATTTGCCAATCACAAAGTCATTTTGACACCATTGCCAAGCAGTGCGCCGTGGGCAGTCAATAAACTGATTCAAATGTGGGAAAGCGCCAAAGCCGAAGTAATTTGCATGGATGTGGAAAAACATGATGAGGTATTGGCGTATACCAGTCATCTTCCACATTTAATGGCCTTTAATTTGGTCGAACAATTGGCAAATCGGGAAGATAATTTAGACATTTTCCGCTATGCTGCGGGTGGCTTTCGTGACTTCTCACGTATTGCTGCTAGCGATCCACAAATGTGGCATGACATTTTCTTGGCCAATAAAACTGCATTGTTAAAAGCGGTGGATGGCTTTGAAAGTCAACTCGCGATTATTCGCCAACTGATTGAACAAGAAGACTCGCATGCTTTAATGGGCTTGCTTGGACATGCACAAGCGGCACGACAGCATTTTAATCATATGCTCGCCAAGAAACCTTTTATGGAGAACAATAACGTGACACAACAATTTACGATTTTGCCGGGTGCTAAGACTTTCCAAGGTAAATTTACCGTACCGGGTGACAAATCTGTGTCACATCGTTCCATTATGTTTGGTGCAATTGCCGAAGGCACTACGCATGTGACAGGTTTCCTTGAAGGTGAGGATGCATTGGCGACTTTGCAAGCATTCCGTGATATGGGTGTGAGCATTGAAGGCCCTAAAAATGGTGAGGTCACCATTTATGGCGTAGGTATGCAAGGTTTAAAAGCACCTGCAGGCCCAATTTATATGGGTAACTCAGGCACATCTATGCGTTTGTTGGCAGGCATGTTGTCTGCACAGCAGTTTGATTCTGTTATGACAGGTGATGCGTCACTGACCAAGCGTCCAATGGAGCGTATTGCTAAACCATTGCGTGAAATGGGGGCACAAATTCAAACAACGGGTGAACGTGGCACACCGCCGGTATCTATTACAGGTGCGCAAGCGTTAAAAGGCATTCACTATGATTTGCCAATGGCATCTGCACAAGTGAAATCGGGTATTTTATTGGCAGGGCTTTGGGCAGAAGGTGAAACCTCAGTGACTGAGCCTGAACCAACGCGTGACCATACCGAACGTATGTTACGTGCATTTGGTTATGAAGTGAAAACTGAAGGTAATCGCATTTCATTGCAAGGTGGCGGTAAATTGGTGGGTGCAGATATTCAAGTACCTTCTGATATTTCATCTGCGGCGTTCTTTATGGTGGGTGCAGCCATTACAGAAAATTCAGATGTAACCTTAGAAGCGGTGGGCATTAACCCAACTCGTACAGGGGTGATTGAAATTCTGAAACAAATGGGCGCAGACCTGAGCGTGGAAAATGAACGTATTGCAGGCGGTGAACCAATTGCAGATATACGTATTCGTGGTTCACGTACTTTAAAAGGGATTCATGTTCCTGAAGATCAAGTGCCATTGGCGATTGATGAATTTCCTGCATTGTTCATTGCTGCAGCTTGTGCTGAAGGTCAAACTGTACTGACAGGTGCTGCAGAGTTGCGCGTGAAAGAATCAGACCGTATTCAAGTGATGGCAGATGGTTTAAAAACCATGGGCATTGACTGCACACCCACTGACGATGGCATCATCATTCAGGGTAAAGGCAAAGCAGGCGACTGGTCAGCGATATTCACAGGCGGCGAGATTGAATCACATCATGACCATCGTATCGCCATGAGTTTCTCTATGGCAGGCTTGCGTACTTCTGGAGAAATTAAAATTGTCGGTACAGAAACAGTAGCGACAAGTTTCCCAACCTTTACTGAGCTTGCAGGTGTGGCAGGTCTGAATATTCAAGTGACAGAATAAGCCAAAACGATACGGGCTGCGATGACAAATCGCAAAGCCTAGACTTTATGCTGAAACAGCCAAGCTTTTGCTTGGCTGTTTGCGTTTTATTGCTTATGCTAAACCCATACAAGAAAAAAGCCTTTGGGTTCGAGCATGCGCAAATTAAAATTTATGGCGAATTGTGAAAATAAACAAGAGTTACAAGATTGCACTCTGGCACAGAATTATGTGGCGAATTTACTTTCACAAAACTTATCTCATTATGGCTTTCAAACGTTGCCGCAGAGTGGTGCACAAGTCGCTGTAAGTGTAGATCAACATGCGCTGCCTTTGGCTGTGAACTGTCAAAGCCGTGGTGAAGATGGACATCTTGTTTGTGAAATTACTTCATACCCCAATGAAGAACAAGACTGGCTAGAACGGATTACAGAGCAAAGTTTATTAAATCAATTGGCGCAAGCGGTAGAAAATACTCTGAAAGAAGACCAATCTTTTAGTGAATTTGAGTGGAAAGGTTAAACTAGGACGATATGTGTTGGATGTTTAAAATCTATACATGATTTTTAAATCAAAATCATTCGTTTTTTAATTGATGTGTCATCTAAATGACACATCACAACCGTATATTAAGCAGCAAGAACAATACAACAAAATAATTTTTATTTAACCCGCTTAATTTGGGAGAGTTAAGTGGGTTTTTTATTGCCTAGAGAAATGTTGCAAGTACTATAAAAAAAATAAGCTCAACTGATCAGAGTGAATCAATGTTTTTTTAAAGCAGACACTGAAATAAAAGCACCTCAGCCTCCACGTTGGATTGATCTAAGAGATCATCTTCTAGCAATACAACGCAACGTGTTTTTCCGATAGGGTTAAACAAAAACACGCATTGGAGTTTGTTGAAAGCTGCTGCTATAGTGAGCGCAGTATTTTTTATTTAGGTGGTTTATGCTCGCTTTAATTTCTCCAGCCAAGACTTTAGATTATGAAACTGCATTACCAAGCGATGAATATACTCAACCTAGATTACTTGAACATTCACAAGAGTTAATTGATGTAGCGCGTAAACTTTCTGCTACTGAACTTGCCAGTTTAATGAGTGTGAGTGAAAAAATTGCCACTTTAAATGTCGAGCGTTTTCGTGACTGGCAAGCAGAATTTGATCTTGCCAATGCGCGTCAGGCCATGTTTGCTTTTAAAGGTGATGTGTACACAGGCTTAGATGCTTATAGTTTGTCTGCTGCAGATATTGAGTTTGCTCAACAACACCTGCGTATGCTTTCTGGCTTATATGGCTTATTGCGTCCTTTAGATTTAATGATGCCGTATCGTTTGGAAATGGGCACTAAGTTGCATAATGCGCGCGGTGAAAATTTGTATCGTTTCTGGGGCGATATCATCACCAATTTAATTAACCAAGATTTAAAACATAACCAGTCGGCATTATTAGTTAATCTAGCTTCCGATGAATATTATAAGTCGGTGCAGGAAGCAAAAATTCAGGCTGAAATTATTAAACCTGTATTTTTAGATCAGAAAAATGGTAAATATAAAGTCATCAGTTTTTATGCCAAAAAAGCCCGTGGTTTGATGGCACGTTTTATCATCGAGAATAAATTAGAACGCGCAGAAGACTTAAAAGCATTCAATAGTGAAGGTTATTATTTCGATGCAGACAGTTCTTTAAAAGGCGAATTGGTCTTTAAACGTGACGAGCTAGCCGCCTAACTGTCGGTTTAATCGTTGAATCTCCCATCATGCTAAGGAATGGCAGATGGGAGGGCTGACAAATCTCATGTTTGTGCTATCTAAATTAAAGCTGTTTAAAGGCTTCAATGGCACGTAAACGGCTGAGCTTTAAATCTACAATTGGATGAGGATAATCCAGTTTTAGGTTTGGATTTTTCACATACGGTTCATGAATGTTTTTGGCATCTAAATGTGCCAGCTCAGGTAGCCATGTGCGAATATAATCACCATTGGGGTCAAACTTTTGTGATTGGCTTACTGGGTTGAAAATCCGAAAATAGGGCACTGCATCTGTACCAGTTGAGGCACACCATTGCCAGCCACCGTTATTGGCAGCCAAATCACCATCAATTAAATGTTGCATAAACCACTGTTCGCCCAAGCGCCAGTCAATCAATAAGTTTTTACACAGAAACATCGCGCAAATCATTCTGACTCGATTATGCATCCAGCCCTTTTGTAAAAGTTGCTGCATACCTGCATCCACAATGGGGATGCCTGTTTTTCCTTGCTGCCATGCTGCTAAACCTGCAGGATCATTTCGCCACGCCACTTGTGTGGTCTGATCTTTAAAAGGACGGTGCTTGGAAACTTTGGAATAATCAAACAAAATATGTTGATAAAACTCACGCCAAAGTAATTCATCTAACCAAGTTTGTTGTCCTACATTTTCGAGATGAAAATGCCCTTGTGAATGAGCAAAAACCGCAGCCAGACATTGCCGAATGGAGAGAATGCCACAGTTTAAATACGCAGATAATTGGCTGGTACCAGACAACGCAGGAAAATCACGCTGTTGCTGATAATCGTGCATTTTTTCACGTGTAAAATCATCCAACAAGTGATGTGCATGTTGTTCCGTGACTGCCCATAAGTTTTGTTGTGCCGTTGGAAGCGGGTCGAAACCTAAGTGTTCTAAACTTGGCACTGTAGAGAGATATTGTTTAGGAAGTTGGATGGGTAGTTGTGGTTGCGGCAGAGGAAAGCAACGCGGAATACTGACATTCAACTGTTGATAGGCATATTTTTTAAATGCGCTGAATACCTGATACGGTTTCATGCTCTGATTGCGCACCGTACCCACAGGAAAAAGCGTGCGGTCATGGTACAAAACCAAATCCTGACCGTGTTGGTTCAAGGTTTGTTGAACTTCAAGATCACGTTTTAGCTCATTCACTCCCAATTCAATATTGGCATAAATATTTTGAATCGGATGAGAGTCCTTCAATGTTTGGCATAGTTGGAGCAGTGTTTGTGCAATGTCAGCCCAAGATGGTGTAATTTGAACAATCAGTGGGATATTGAGTTGTGCGAGTTCGTCTTTTAGTGCATTTAATTGACGCAAGTAAAAGTCAATTTTAATGGGCGCATCGTGATGTAAACGATATTGCTGAGGCGAAAGAATCACCACGCCAATACAAGCTCCTGCTTGGCTAGCATGCCAAAGTGCGGTGTGATCTGAAATTCTTAAATCTTGTCGGAACCAAACTAAATTATAGTTTTGCATGGGAAGAATGCTTGATGTGAGCGCTAGAAAGGTGACTTCATTATAAGCATGACTGGGTAAAATTGTCTTAAATGCGAAGGGTTTAATTGTCCAATAAAACGACAATGTGCTGTGTTGATTTTTCCTGTAATGATCTTTCCGCAATAGTCTGCCTGAAAGGATCTTTCAGTCATGTGCTTATCCTGAATTTTAGAATGACAAACAAAAAAGGCAAAGTAAAAATACTTTGCCTTTTGCTTCGATCAATACTGATCTTAGTGGTGATGACCACCCGCACCGTGTACGTGACCGTGATCTAATTCTTCTTGAGAAGCTTCACGGATTTCAATGATTTCAACTTCAAACGTTAAATCTTGACCAGCAAGTGGGAAGTTTGCATCAACAATTACGTTGTCGCCTTCAACTGCTTTTACAGTTACGATTTGAACGCCATCATCAGTTTGCGCTTGGAATTGCATGCCTGCTTGGATGTTGTCTACACCTTGAAACATTTGTGCAGGAACTTCTTGTACTAAGTCTGGGTTGTATTCGCCATAACCTTCAGCTGCAGGTACGTTTACAGTAAATTTTTCGCCTACTGTTTTACCTTCTAACGCTTTTTCTAAACCAGGGATGATATTACCTGCACCATGCAAATAGGCAAGTGGTTCACCTTGAGATTTGTCGAGAGTTTCACCCTCTGCGTTAGTCAATGTGTAGTGGAAAGAAACCACGAGGTCATTTGCAATAGCAGTCATGTTATTGATCCATTCAATTTTTTAAGGGTACATCATAAAGTGAAACGTGGAATTTGTTATAGACATTTCTGCAAATTCTTCACTTTTCCGAGTTTTTTATGACATTTTTTAGTTAATCGGGGCAATTTTTATAATTTCAATGCAAATTTGTGCGTCATACCTATAAATTTGCAGATTTTATTGCAGGCTCATTTTAAGCCCTTTGTATGATGTGTAGATGACAATAAAAAAGATGGGACATTGCCCATCTTGGTGATCGTTAAATCTTGAGGATCATCGGCTTCTAACCGAGTGAAGTTTTCTCATCTTCTACAGGTTGATGGCTAAAGAAATTAAACAAACTGCCAAACCACATCATGATTCTTTCAAAAATATTGGCTTCAACAATGTTGACCTGTTCTTCAATTGCAAAGCTGTTAATCAATTGATTATTTTGATAAACGTGTACGGTTGCCAGTTTCATAACCTGTGCCAATGGCGCAGTCAGTAACTTTTCAGACAATTCAATATTGACATGCGTTTGTGTACGCTGTGCAGGTTCAAGTGTTTCTAATTCGCCCTGTGCATTCACAAGTTGTAGACGTTGAGTGCTTTGATCAAACTGCGCCAAGTTAATTGCATGTGGCTGTTCATACAGTGATGTCGTTACAAACTTTGGCTGACTGCTTTCAATCTTAAACATGCGTAAAGTCGATTTCACCACAGGCAATTCTGCAATCATTTGTTTGGGTTTAATCGCGACTTCATTACGGGTATAGCTATAGGCTAAATTTAATAATTGATGTGCCACCTCAGCGCGTTTTTGCGCACTCTTGGTTCCCATCACCACCACCACCAAACGACGTTCAGGTGCATCACTGTCCAGTGTTGGGCGGTTTGCGGTTAGGGCAAGGTTGTAGCCTGCAGCTTTGGTGAAGCCTGTTTTTAATCCATCTACACTTGGGTCTTGTTTTAATAAAATATTGGTCGCACGGTGAAAGTGCTGATTATAGGTAAAACTGGTCTGTTTTGAATAAGCCAAATAATCGGGTGTTTCAGTCACAATCGCTTGTGCCAAACGTGCCATATCTGCCGCAGAAGAATAATGGTTTGGCATGGTCACACCAGACGGATTCTGAAAATGTGTGTCTTGCATACCCAAAGCTTGCGCTTCCTGATTCATTCGGGCAATAAACTGCGGCACACCACCTGCAACACGTTCACCTAAAGTGAGTGCAGCATCGTTAGCAGACATAATAATTAAGCCTGCCAATAATTGATCTACCGAAATCTGCTCACCTGCTTTTAGATACATTTGTGATTCATCCCACATCACTTGTTCTACCACAGGTGTTGCGGTCAAAATTTCATGTCGGTCTAATTTACCTGCCTGAATATCTTTCAGCACAATATAGGCCACCATCATTTTAGTGAGTGAAGCAGGTGCACGTTGTACGTGACTATTGTGTTCTGCAATCACTTGCCCAGATTGTGGGTCTAAAATTGCCCATGCTTCGGCTTCGACACTTTCAGCTTGAATATTCAATAATGCGGCATGCGTGATTGCGCTGCAGAGCCAGCAGAGCGCCGCAATCAGATAGATAACACGTTTCAAAGAAGTTCCTTATTTACACCAATCCATTGGTGTCACAATGGTTTTAAGCAGCAAAAACAATAACAATTGACTAGGGAATGCTATGCCTTTTTTGCTCAGATGGCTACCCATAAATGCAGACAAATCTCATCTTGACGCATCAATTGCTAAAAAAATGTTAAGCTTGTTGCCAAGTTCTTATTTATACATTTTGTATTGCCCATTATGTTGCATTATCAAATCGAATTTGACGATTATCGTCAGCATCTTATTCATGTCACCGTGCGTTTATTGGCTAATCCTACTCAGGTTTTATCTCTACCCACTTGGATTCCAGGCAGCTATTTAATTCGTGAATTTTCCAAACATCTTGAGTCGGTACGTGCTTATGATGAAGCGGGGCGTATCCTCAAAATTCAGAAATTTGAAAAGAATAAATGGCGCTTATTTAACACCGATCATGAATTGATTACGGTGGAATATGATGTCTACGCTTATGATTTGTCAGTGCGTGGCGCTTATGTCGATCAAACCCGTTTATACGTCAATCCTGCCTGTGCCTGTTTGGGCTTAGATGGGCAAGAAGATAAAGCTATTGAAGTTGAATTATTTTTACCAGACGAGCTGAAGCATTTTCAGCTTGCGACAGGTTTGGCAGCAAAAAGTTTGGTGAAAGGGCGTTATACCTTAAAAGCCAAAAACTATGCCGAACTGATTGATGCACCGTTTGAATTGGCAGAACAAACCCGTTTTAGTTTTACCGCAGCAGATATTCCACACGAATTTGTGGTTTCGGGCAAACATGCAATGAACGCTGCGCGTATGCAGCAAGATATTGAAAAAATTTGTGCTACACAAATTACCATGTTTGGTTCTGCGCCATTTGAAAACTATACCTTTATGACCATGGCAACAGGCAATAGCTATGGCGGTTTAGAGCATCCAAACAGTACCAGTTTAATTACACCTCGTGATGATTTGCCGAAAGCTAACGAACCTGAACAACCTTCTAAAGATTATCAGCGCTTTTTAGGTCTGTGCAGCCATGAGTATTTTCATAGTTGGTTGGTGAAATTCATTCGTCCTGAAAGCTTTGTGAATTATGATCTGAATCAGGAAGGCTATACGTCACTGTTATGGATTTTTGAAGGCTTTACGTCTTATTACGATGATCTGTTATTGCTTCGTAGTGGTGTAATTGATCAGGCGTCTTATTTGGAGCTACTTAAAGCACAAATTAATCGTTATTTGCAAAACCCGGGTCGTGCGATTCAAACGGTGGCAGAATCCAGTTTTGATGCTTGGGTCAAGTTCTATCGTCAAGATGAAAACTCGAACAATGCAGGAACCAGCTACTATAACAAAGGTTGTTTGGTGGCTTTATGTTTAGATTTGGGCTTGCGCTTACGTGGTTCAAGCTTAGATGCCTTAATGCAGAAATTGTATGCCAATGCGCAACAGGGCATTCAAGTACATGAGCGCACCATCTTTGATTTATGCAAAGAATTAACTGGGGATGATTGGTCGGAGCAAATCCACCATTTAATCAACACGACTGATGAATTGCCGCTCGATCAGTTATTGCCTGAGTTCGGGATTGATTATCAGCTAAAACAGGATAAGTCTTTGCCATTTGGTTTGAAATTGGCAGATAAACCTGAAGGGGTATTGGTACAAACTGCACATCGTCAGGGTTCAGCGGCAAAAGCGGGACTTTCTGCGCATGATGTGATTATTGCGATTGATGGTTTAAAAGCTACGGTAAAATCCCTTGAGCGATATGCCAAACAGGATGCAATTTATACTGTTCATGCTTTCCGCCGTGATGAGTTGATGGCTTTTGAGCTAAATGCTGCGCAGATTGAATTGCCAGAAGTGGTATTAAATGTTACAGATCAGGCAAAAGTAGAGCAGTGGTTGAAAGGCTGATCATAAAAATGTAAACCGATGCTTTTGCATCGGTTTACTTTTAATAAAAATATTAAGAAAGTAACTAAGTGTAATGCTTAAGAAGGACCAAGGCTTAAATTATGAGAAATGAGGTGGAATATCAGTTAAAAGAGCTGATATTAGATGATGACTTCAATAGTTTGCAGAATTTAGTAAATGAAGAAGTCAATCTTATGGAAATTTTAAGAGTTTCACACAGAGAATTACAGCATTCAAATTTTTTAGCATGGCTGTTTGATCCTGCAGAAACTCATAAATTAGGAGATTTTGTATTAAAAGAGTTTATAAAATTATATTTTAAAGAAAATGAATTTCAAAATTTAGGTAATGAGTCAGGTTTATCTGTTTTTGATTTTGTTCACTTAGATTTTGATGACCTCGTAATTCATAGGGAAATGCAAAATATAGATTTATTGTTTTTATCTAAAAAGAATGAATTTTGTATGATGATTGAAAATAAAATATACTCTGGAGAAGGAAAAGGTCAGCTTAGAAAATATAGAAATATTATTGAAACAAGTTATCCTGATTATAAACATAAGATTTATATTTATTTGTCTTTGGAAGATCAAAATATTAATGATCAGGATTCAAAACATTATGTTCAGTTAAATTATGGTCATATTAGTAAGCTGATTGAACAAAAAATCCTAAAACAATCAGCTAATTTGGCTGAAAAAACTAAATTTGTTCTTGAGCAATATTTACAGACGTTAAAATCTATGTTGAATGAAAATAAAGAAATTGAAGATATCGCAAAAAAACTCTATAAGAGATATAAGTCTGCTTTCGATTTAGTTTTTAAATATAGTACGCCAAATGATACAAGTGAAATTGGAAATATTTTACGTGAACTTATCGAGCAAGAGAAGTTATTGTTACCTTATAACAGTAATAAAACTTATGTCCGCTTTCAACCAATATTTTTGCATAAAAATATTGAGAAATTAAAGGATAAAGGTCTATTTCCAAAGCATGGAAATTTAGAAAATAATACTATTTATTTGTATGAGTTCAATATAAGAAATCATGTTGTTAATTTTGATTTAAAAATTGGAGCAGGTGAACAAGAAGTTCGTGAAAGGCTTTTTGAAATATACCGCAAACATAAAAGTTTTTTTAATCGTGTTGACAAGAATTTACAGCCTAAATGGCATCAGTCATTTCAGAAATTAATTTTGTCTGAAAATGATATTGGTGATTTTATAGAAAGTGGGGATACAGAAAAATTGAGAAAAATTCTGACTGAAAAGTTTCGTGAACTTATAGAGCAGGATTTACCAAAGTATATTCAAATACTAGAGTCTGAACTCCTTTAAAATAATGGAATAAGCCCACCATAATGAGTGAGCTTATTCCTTTTTATTTAACGCGCCCGACGTCCACGGCTTTTGGTATTAGGACGTGTGGTACCATTGGTCTTACGACGTGGCTTTTCACTTTCTTCCATTTGCCAAATACGTGGCGTACCTGATTTTTTCTTGGTAGTGCCATCTTTATTTTTCTTTTGATGGATTGGCTTGCCACCCCTACCACCAGGTTTTTTCACATAAGAACGCGAGCGATACGGTTCAGCAGCAGGCACATCTTTAAAATCAGGATACAACAACGGTTCAATTTCTTTAGTTTCACCGGGTTGTAAACCCAATTGTACCAAGTCAATTGAACCAATTTTGGTGCGGATTAAACGCAAAGTTGGAAAACCAACCGCAGCCGTCATACGACGCACTTGGCGGTTGCGACCTTCACAAATTGAAATTTCAATCCACGAAGTAGGTACAGAAGCACGGAAACGTACAGGAGGATCACGCTCCCACAACCATTCAGGCTCATCGACTTTATACGCTTGCGCAGGCAAAGTCATGCCATCTTTCAGTTCCACGCCTTTACGCAATTGTGCCAAGGCATCTTCAGTGACATCACCATCGACTTGAACCAAATAGGTTTTGTATTTTTTATTGGCTGGATTGGTAATAAACTGATTCAAGCCGCCATGATCAGTCAAGAACACCAAGCCTTCCGAATCCATATCTAAACGACCAGCTAAACGTAAGTCTGGATCATCAACAAAAGCCGACATGGTGAGATGTTTTTCATCTTCACGGAATTGAGAGAGAACGTCATATGGTTTATTTAGGATAACTA
This sequence comes from Acinetobacter sp. Lyrl_1, assembly GCF_051948795.1. Lineage (NCBI taxonomy): Bacteria > Pseudomonadati > Pseudomonadota > Gammaproteobacteria > Moraxellales > Moraxellaceae > Acinetobacter > Acinetobacter sp. Lyrl_1. The sequence continues at coordinate 66,941 of NZ_JAYJLK010000004.1, read as the reverse complement.
TTTTCACTGTAACCTACTAAAAAGAATAAATATATTATATTGTGGTTTTCGAGTTACCCGTTTAGTTACCCGTTTTGGGAGATGAAGGGTAAAAATTTGATAAAGAAAAGCCCACTAAGTGTGGGCTATCATATCAGATTCTGTTTTGTGTTCTTCAACTTTATTCTTCACATAAGATGAATACCAAAACACATCCTTTTCAGAAAGTCGTACTGGCTGCTTAATATCCCCAGAATTTACCAAGGCATAAAATTTATCTTTGCCAATCGCCAGTAACTGCATAAATTCTTTCGCTCGGATTCTACGATCAATTTCCATCATTCACCTCCATACAACTTTCCACATCTGCGATGGCTTGCTTCATGCGCTCAACAACTTCTGGCGCTGTGTATATTGATTCAACATACATTTTGGCTCGCTCTAAGCCGCCATGCTCTTTAACCAACTCATGACTTTCGACAAGGCGTTTCAACTCAACAAGGCTCATCAGGTCGTCAGAAACAATATACATCTGATACTCTTTAAGCTGCTCTGCGGTATACTCACTCTTTAGATTTGCGATTGTTTTACCCTGTGTTGACAGTAACACCTTTGCCTTATTCAACCCGTGCTTTTTAACAAACTCATTCGCTTTCAAGACACTTCTCCTAAAGCTTTAACCACACCACACGGCAACCTACTCAAATAACAAGTGAACAAGTGATACAGCTGATCCGCATTCATTTCATTCACTTCAATCATTGCACCAGTACCGCTTTTAACACGCTGTCTTGACCAGCCGCGCATGTGATACGTGAACTCATTGTCAAAATCCACCGCATTTAAAATCGCATTGAATGAGCCAACGTCACCAGCCGACCACGTTTCAATGTATGGCTTATCCTTAGCCACAAGGTTATCGAGTTGAAGCTGGGCGAACTGAATGTTTGTTAATTGAATTTCAGTCATTAGCTTGCTCCAGTGCCGCCTTAACCCCAATTGCAATAAGCTCTTGAAAACGCTCATGGGTAACAGTTATGTGACCTGGTGCGTCGGCTTGCGATTTGGCATCACGTTTTGCACGCAACCACATAACCCAGCTACTATTTAAAACCTCATAAGCCAATTTACGATCTTCATCTTCGTTAAATTCAACTTCACTTTTGATTTCGTAATCACCAGTGCTTTCATTGAAATTGAAATACGGTAGAAGGTGAGAGTGAATAAACTCAGCTTCAAATAATGGACGTTCTTGACGCCATTTTTCTTGTTTGATCGAAATATCCATCACGCCACCTCTTCTTGAGAAAGATGCACACCCACTAAGCGGCTACCTTCAACACAGAAATTGACTGTGTTTAAACCGAATACACTTGATAAAAGTTCACTCAGTTGGTCTTGCTGTAGAGTCAATTCACTTTTACGTGTGACCACTGTTTTAATCTGGTCTTTTAATAAAGCGATAGCATCAGGCTCACTTGGTTGTGGATCTTGAGCAGACGTTTCTACAACAGGTTGCACTTCAATCGTATTTTCTTCAGCAACTGGTGCCGCCATAACTTCAGTATTCATTTCTTGACCATCAGTTTTTAATTGGTATTTGTAGCTGCCGAATTTACCTGTACGGATAATTTCGCCATCCTTATTGAGCTTATAAATCCCATTGGTGAATTGCTTGTCATTCAGTTGCAAAGCAGCCATCAATTCAGGCTTTGTTAAACCTTCAGGAAAGTCATGCAAGTACTGCAAAATTTCTTCATGAGCTTTTGCCTGCACTCTGGTTGAAACCTGTTTAGGTTGTTCAGCTTTTGGTTGCTCTGCTGGCAGTGGCTGTGGCTCAGCTTTTATTTCTGCTCTAGTAGCACCTGACAGGGAATAAACCCCATGCTCTTCTTGCACATCAATCGTTGCCAGGATGTTTTTCACTGTCTTGATACTCAAGCGGCAAACAGTCATTAATTGGTTTGCAGACAAGCCAAGCGGGTCATTCTTTAAAGCATCAATTACCTTGTCTTTTGCTTTTTGTAGAGCCGTTTGCTCATGTAATCGTTTTAGATCAGCTGCTGAATTCATTATTCTCTCCAGTTCGCTTCTTTGAATTTTGCGTTCAGAATTAGGCTGTCAATTTCACCTAAACTCACGTTGTTAAATATGTGTGTCATCTTCGCCCCGCACACAGTTAAGGTGCGGGTCATTGAGGAATATGTGTATTTCATGCTGCAAACTCCTGTGTTGGCTTCACATTGCGGCATAATTTCAGTTCAACCGAATCCACCAATAAATTGTCATCAATAACCATTTGTTCAGCTTGGCTGTAATTAGGCGCTTCAACTTGCCCAGTGATGTAGCCACGGCCGCCTTGTACTTTTGCTTTATAGCTCCAAACATAATTTTTCTTCATGTTCTTACCCTTTTAATGCTTTGCGTAAATACGGATCCAAGTCATCCTGACGTAGTAACCAAGCTTTGTAGTCATTCGGCAGGTCTTCAATGTAAGTACCTTTATGTTTGCCGAATGTGATTATTTTCGGAATACGCGCTGTTTCAGACATCATGTAAAGCGAGTTCATGTCTTTGATGCCCAGCTCGCCAACCAACACCTCAAGCAATACACCAGTGAAGTAAATGTCATATTTCGCGTTATGAGCATTGCGTAAATGCTTACGAGCCTTTTCTTTGTCTTCACTGATTTGGTAATACAAGGCGCCAAGCGTATGACTATCTGATTCAGGCCATAGCATCCGAGCAAGTGCCATAGTACAAATTGCTTTCACTTCAATTTTTGGGTCGCACTTTTTAACTGCTGCAACGTCATAATCAATGTTGTGACCGATCATGTATTTGACTGTGGTAGGCAAGCGGAAAGTTTCATAGCTTGGCTTGCCTGCAATGTCGGATTCCAAAATGTGATGCACTGCCATCGCACCATAAGAGATGCGTTCTGGGCATGAAAAGTATTCATCAAAATTCAATTCATGCCCCACGTGCAAAGCGCCATCTACAAAGTCGCAAGGCGAATACGAAATCTCAATCGGGTATCCATTCATGTCGTGAGTTTCGGTGTCTAAAATTACTGCGTTCATGCAATTGCGGCCTCTTTAAAGTTATTCATGATGTGTGCTTTTACTGCCTGGAAGTCAGCGGTATTGATTGCTAAAAGGCTGTCAATTCCTTGTTCTTCGCAGAACGTCATAACATCAACATTGTTTTGGGAAAGTAAGTCTTGGAGTTCATCGCGCTGTTCATCCGTGATGCCTAAAAACTCTTTTGGCCCAATCCATTTGTTCAATTCTTTGTTGAATGTGCATTCCAGTCGCTTTGCATGGTGCAGTAGAGTTTTGCGCATAACTTCGTAGTAACGATGCTCTTTAACCAAAGAAGCGGTCAGTTCGTTAATATCGCCAGCATGCTTTGCTTCATTGCAACTCTGCTCCCAGTTACCCAAGTCTTGCTGAGCCTTTTGCTCTTCAAGCTGTGCAGGGGTTAGTGTGTTGATATGGCTCTTGGCTTGATTAATTAGGTCAGCCAAAAAGCGCGGGTGCTCTTTCAGATCAGGTACCCAAACCTCGCCCGTTTCACCCCCTAAAGCACCTGAGTTTTTAGCGTGGTGAGTAGGGGATGGCTTAAAGCTAATTACACGTGCACTTTTACCTTCACTGGTAGTGACAGTGGTCAAATAACCCATGATGTCTGCAATGCGATAAAGCATATTTCTGTTTTTACCGCCTAAGTCTGGACGGTAAATAACTTGGTCGCCCGAGTTGTCTTCTGATGCGTGGGCAATGAATACAACGTCTTTACCCGAGCTGACCAAGTTGTTCACATATTGAGTAAAAATGTTGTTGGCCAAACCCTGCGCCTTAAGCTTAAGTGAGCCATCCTTTTGACGGTTTTCACGGTTGCCAAGCAGGTGGGTTTTAATGCTTTCAAGCATTGCGCCCACGGTATCAATCACAACAGTGTTATACGGTGCTAAATCCTGCAGGGTGATATTTGCAACATCAGACCATTGCTGAACAGGAACCACGGCACCACGACGTAGCTCACCAGTACGATGTGCGCCTTTGTCAAAGTCAAAAGATATGGCTTTGTCACCTGTAAAACCCATAGAAGTTTTACCAAGACCAGGATCCGCATAGATGTAGGTAATGATCGCCTGAACAATTAGCGGCTGGTCAGCTGTAATAATCGGTAATGCCATGATTACATTCCTCCCATGCGGCGGCTTCTGCGTCTGTGTTCGCCATATTCTTTGCTAGAAAAGAAGCCTGTATCCTGCAGAATTTGGTTATATTCGCGGTTACGATTCGCCTTGCGAGCCGTTTCCAAAGCACTAAATACCCAATCATTAGCAACTGTTCTAAACACCTTTTTCAAACTACCGTCAGTGTTAACTGCAAATACATCAATGTTTGAAAAGTAGTTTTCAGAGCGCACATTACGTTTCAGCTTTAGTGCATAAAAACGTGTTTTTGTTGTGCCCACACGGTAAATTTCAAAGCTGCCCTCATGTCGTACAAAGGCTGAAAAGTACTGTGTGTCAGCAACTTCAATCGGCATGTTTATTTTCGGAAGATCCTCAACACGGAACTTTAAAAAGCCTGAGTACAAGTCTGAAAAGTTAAGCTGTGACTTTTGGTTTAAAGGAGTCCATTCGCTTGAGCCATCCTCTGACCAATACACGTCCTTGCCATCACCAAGGGCAGTGAACACTTGTTCTGGAGTTGCAAAATTCATGATTCATCTCCCACGGTAACTAAACGGTGTTTTTCGATGTGCGCTTTGATTAGAGCATTCATGTTTCGGTGATCGATGTGATCGGTGAAGTCGTTATAGCGTTTGCCAGTTGCATCAAAGACCTGAACATCATCAAGACTGGTAACATCAACAGCAGTAAATTCAGATCCTGGAACGCCGTAATTGTCTTCAAATGCTTCAACTTCAAAAGTTGTTGTGATGCGGAAACCATCTAAACGAATTACAGCCTGACCTTTGGTGTTGTCAGTCATACGCAGCTGTAATAGCTCGTATTGAGACGGTGCAGTGTTCGCTGTAAAAGCGGGTGTGTAAGTCGTTGGCTTTGGTGTGTAGGTGACAGCCAAAGCGCCCACTGTGGCAACTGCAGCAGCCATAGCTACAATTGGATACTTGAAAGATTGGTTTGTTGTATTCATAATTACCTCGCAGTTTTGGAAAAAGCACACATGATTTGACGGTCGGTGTGCTTTTTTGTTGTTTACGAGATAAATATTAGCATACTAATATTAGTGGTCAATAGTTTTACTTATATTTTTTATAATTTTGCTAATATTTATTTTTCTAAGCAATAAAAAACCCACCGCTGGGGTGGGTTGGATGAGGATTTAATCTTAACTAGCTTTAAGCATTTCAAATATTCTTGCTGCACCTTCTTTCTCTGAATTACAGGTGTAAATACTAATATTTGCTTTCGATGCGACTTCCTCTTTTAGTAACTCAATATTTTCTTTCATTCTAGCCAAAGTCTTAAGTGAAACTTGAAGATTGTCATCTGTTGGCATTTGAATAATTAAGTCAAATTTATCAGACACATTGTGAGAATCAAATATTTGGAGATCCATTAAGTTTGATTTCATTCTAGTTATGGTCTGTGACGTACAGACATTAAATTTTGCAGAGTATCTTGATGTATGAAAACCACAAAGAATTTTTACATCTTTTCTAATGGGAATTTTTATATCGAATGATTTTTCATATGATGGGTCAATTTCTAACACTGCATTTTTTATCCGTTTAGACCAACGATTATCTACTTGCTCATTTTCAATAGAACTATCGTCTTGTTCAAACAGGCTTTTTAAAGCAACCGCTCCAAGGCTTGCAGTCTTATATAGGGCTTGTTTAACTACTCCTTGAATATTTACAGATTGAGATGAATGCCAAGGGCTAATATCAACTCCATCAATGGTTGACTCACCATTATTTTTTAAAATATTTAGTTTAATTAATTTTAAATACCCGTTAAATGACGATGCTTTTGAACCATATAGACTATCGATAACAGTAGGGTGTAGGGCATCAAAAATTTCAATCCTACCATTCACATTCTTAATAACTATGAGTATAGCAATACGTTCCCCACTATTTGGAATTGGCTCAAAATACACAGTTCGCCATTCAGCAAAAAAATCAGGTGCAGAGGGAAATGAAACTTTATTAAACATCATAACCTCCTATTAAGTCCAATTGCTGAGGGTTTTGTGGTGGTTTTATAGCATTTTCAATTAGAACTGCCAACACACTTTGTCTAGCTAGTAAAAAGCTACGCACCCTTTCAAGAATTAAATTATATTCACTAAGTACCGAGTTATCTTTAGCTTTTTTAATAAGCGAGTCACAGTTTGTCGCCCACATTTCTTCACTAATTGATTTTTTTATTTTCGACATTAATTTGTGGATGTATACATCATTCTCTCCCTTATAGTGCTGCACAATATCTGAGATGTTAGCAATTTTACTCATCTCACTGATTGGTTGCCTTGGGTCTTGAGTAGCAGAAAATGCTTTTTCATGATCAATAAATCTAAAGGATTCGCCATCATATAAAATATTACTATTATTTCTATCTGGATTAGCAATAAGCTCATCAAACGCAACAATAGAATGAAGATTAGGGTAATCAAGCAAACATTCTTCGCTTAAATTATGATCACATAAGAATCTTTCAAACGATGGCATTTCATACATTTGAGACCCAAACAAAAAAGTGGGTTCATTCACAACTATCTGAGGGTGGTTGGGTTCAACCAAAACTAGGATTGGCTTTGGGATGGGAATATTAAGCATTAACCCTAATAATGAGCTAATAATCTCGATACATAAACCATCTTTATGATTGCATTTTTTAATATATGCAGGAAATTCTCCTTGATTTGTTGAGACAAACCCAGTCCATAAAGGGTTAGAACCCTTTTTGCTTACTTGCAAATCAATCAAAGCCCTACCATACAATAAGTGGTTATCTAAAAATTCATCCAATACCATACTGCACTCCACCCTCTATAATTTACTACCCGATCTGTTCTAAAGGACTGCGTCGGGTTCGCAATTAATAACCAAGCCGCATATAGCGGCTTAAACTCATCTAAATTTACTGGCTGGAGGTACGTTTGAAATTTTCGTCATTCATACAATATTCAAGGCTATCTCTTAAAATACCTACCATTCTGTAGATGTGCTCTGGTTTTTCTATAAAAATCTGCCCATTATTTTGAATTTCTAGGCCAGCACGCTCAAGTTCAGCTTTACGTGTCTCATCAATAGATACATTAAACTGAATAGTAGGGCGTTTACGATTCACGTCATATCTAAACAACCATCTGTTATTTTTATTTTGATATAAAACAGAATAGTAGCTTTCCGTGTCACGGCCATCTAACTCAATATCTGGGAATAATTCAGTGACAATGCGCAGCAGATCTTGCTCATCCTTTGTTGTGATGATTTTTTCATTGTCGGGATTTACGATAAAGTCGGGTTCTTGTATTACCTGGCTAACTTCAGGCTGATCACCAACTAACTTCTGCTCAACAGGTTGTGCTGTAATAATTGTAGGAGAAGACAAGCCCTTAACAACCGTGTCACTAATCGCTTGCTGTACCGCCTGCTGAACAAAAGGCTGGATGGACTCAAGAAACTTAGTATTTAGTTGACGTTGAATATTAGCCTGTTGTGCGACATAGCGAACAAAGTCGATATCAACTTCATTTATGCTTTTTTTAATCACAGATTTAAATTGCTGTATATATTGATTTTCTTCAGCAAAAAATCTAAGTTTTTCTGCATGAAAATTATCATGCTTAAACTCTGCCAATTGAGTTAAATCTTCAGGATGTGCTTTTGTAAAATCAATAGTTAAGAATGGTTTTTCATCCATAACATTTGTGTTTATTAAATCAGTAAAAAATCTCCATTCACGGCCATTTGTAATAGCGCCAATAGTTACACCAAGACTGCTATTAAAATATCTTGATAGTTGAGGGGCGTGGTTAGTTAAGTTGGCAATATAAGGCTTGGCTTCAATGAACATTACAGGCTGACCGTTGCAATATAATGCATAATCAACACGCTCTGTTGATTTGACTCCTGGGAAATCTGCTGCAAACTCAGCCAGAACTTTCGTTGGATCGTATGGATTAAATCCCAAAATATCCAATAGAGGTAATATAAGAGCTTGCTTTGTAGTTTCCTCTGTTGTGCAGTGCTCACCCACTTTTTTCACATGTTCAATATGATTTTTTAGTCTTTGTACAAAATTATCCATGGCTTCCCCCTTTGGATTAGTAGTCCTGTCTTAATAGACAGGTTATCTTCAATTAATTTTTTATATAGCTAACAATCTTCTTCAACCATCTTTTGACCCAACTTTCCCTCATTGCATAGCTGGATCAATTGCTCATTGGTAAGTACAGGAATGAAGTGTAGATCGCCAATTTCTTCTGAAAGAATTTTCACTTCTTCAGGGTTAAGTGTTAGTGACTCGCTATCAGCTGCAGCATTGTTAATACGTTCAATGATTTGATTCATTATTTGTTTTGGGTGCATAAGTATTCTCTATTTTAAAATTTATCCCGCCCGCCAAAACTGGCGACCTATTACTTTAAAATTCCTTCCATTTTCTTCACTTACAATTCTGTCTGGAAACTTTTCATTCAAGCTATGAAGCACCAAAGAGCCGTCAGCTTCTTTGAATATTTGTTTCAACATGCCTTCGCCAGCCAAATACACAGCGTAAATTTCACCATCAATAATTTCTGTTTGGGCTAAATTGATCCCAACCAAATCACCATCTTTGATGTAATCAGCCATGCTATCGCCTTTGGCTTTAATGATTTTCATTGTCTTATCAGTGACATTCTTATCTTTCATGAATGATGGGGAAAATGGGATTTTTCCGTTAATCGTATCGAAATGGAATTCGATTGACTCACCCACACCGCAGGAAAACACAGCTTCAACAACATCAATCCAGATAAATTCATCTTTATAGTCTTCGGTTGCTACAACTGAATCCACAGTAATGAACGGATCAAACTTTTCTGATTCTTTACCTGTTTGTAGCCAGTAGGCATCAACACCTAAAAACTTGGCTATCGCAGGTAGGAAGGAACTCGAATCCACACGTCCAGTTTCAAGTTGACTATATGCGGATTGAGTTACGCCTATTGCATCAGCAACAGCCTGCTGTGACTTCTTGGCATTTTTTCTTGCAAGTTTAAGTCTGTCTTTAAGCATTACACGCACCTCAATCAATTCTTATAAGAATATTAGCCAACTAATATGAAATCAAATTAGAATACTTATTGAATTAATATTAGAATGCTAATAATATTATGGTGTACTTATATTTATAGGGAACATCATGAATACTCTCTACCAAGAATTAGTTGAACATTTTGGTGGGCAGGAAGCAGCTGGTGATGCGCTTAAGGTAAGCCAGTCAACCATTAGTGGTTACGTGAATGGCCGCTGGAATATGTCAGAAAAGGTTGCTATTCGCGCCGAACGTGAAACCAAGGGCACCTTTAAAGCTGTTGATCTTTGCCCGTCACTTAAAGAATTCGCAGCTCTGGCTGTGTAATGAGGTGAACACATGGGGGTGGACGATATGAATGAAGCACTGGAAGCAGGATTCCTAGAAGGGAAGCTTTGCAATCCTGTGACTGTGAAATTTAACGACAACACAAACCAAGCGATTGAAACCATTTGCAACGCACAAGGCGTAACTGTTGCTGAGTGGTTAAGAGATTTAGCCATAAAGAACCTCGTTGCACGTAAGCGTGAGTTTCATCGTATGGAAAAACTATGGGGGCAGACAAAGGAAACTTCGGCTACCTCGGCAGACAAAGAAAAAGCCTGATGGTCTAGATCAGGCTTTAGTGTCCATTGATTGGAGAATCGAATTGAACAAACAAATACTAACCGAAATAGAAATGAATCGAAAGATTTATTTATTTCAGAAAGCAGTTGAGCGATATGCAGCAGAAAAGACAGTTGCCAATTCTCAAGCTGTAGCACAAGCGAAAATTGAGTTATGCAAATTTGCAATGCAGGTGATGTTATGAGTGTTGATGCGACTCGTTGGGCATGGAGAGCGCCTGTTAAAAACGCCACTCAGCGCCTTATTTTGTTATCACTTGCCGATCGCGCAGGGGAGCATCACACATGCTACCCAAGCAATAAGCGATTAGCTGAAGACACGATGCTTAATCTCAAAACTGTTCAAAAGTCGGTTTGTGAGTTAATTGAATTGGGCTTAATTGCTGATACTGGTGAGCGCAAAGGCAACACAAATCAGATTCGAGTTTTGCAGTTAATTGGTGTTGATTCACGCGAATGTAACGAACCCAAAAACGGTGCAGTTAAACAAACCCAAAAACGGAACAGTACCAAAATTGGGAACGATACCAAAAACGGTATAGGTAACGAACCCAAATTTGGGGTGGGTAACGAACCCAAAAACGGGTTAGGGAATCTACCAATAGAACCTATCAATGAATCTATAAATATTAATACTGAAAAACCAGCGAAATTTAGCTTCGCAAATGAGTTAAAAAAACTTGGTGCTGACAACCAAATGATTAACGACTGGATGCTTGTTCGTAAAAACAAAAAAGCATCGAACAGCGAAACATCATTTAAAAATTTTATGACTCAAGTCGAAAAATCAAAATTACCTCTGAACACAATTCTTGAAATTTGCATTGTTCGAGATTGGAAAGGTTTTAATGCAAGTTGGTTATCAAACATCAATCTTTCTGAATACCAGGGCCAACAAGCAAATGCACCTGAAAACTACACAGCAATTGAGGGGGATTGGTGATGTCTGAAATTTATAACCTTTCGATTGAGCAATGTGTGCTTGCCGCATTGATGACCGTCCAAAACTCGCTTGAGCTCGTAATGGATGATTTATCCGAGGATTGTTTTCATGCAACACGACACAAAGAGATCTACAGCGCCATTGTTGATTTGGCAAATGAAAACAAACCGTATGACGCATTGTTTGTTGAACAACAACTCAACCAGAAAAGATCACTGGCTGGTGAAAGTGCTAAGGATTATTTATTCAAGCTGATGTCCGATTCGCCATCAAGTTTTTATAACCTTGAAAGCTATGTTGCTCAACTCAATAAGCTCAAGTCACATCGTGAAGTCGAGTTAATTGGTCGCAGTATTCAGGAAGTGGCCAAAGACTTAACCGTTACTGATGTGCATAGCGCTGCAGAAAATATTCTTAGTAAAACAAATTCGACTGACCATGCTGAAAAAACAAGCTTTACTTTCGAGGAAGCACTTAAGCGATCTGGTCAACAGCTGATTGAAAAAGCGGAAGCAAAAGCAAAAAAACAATACACGGGTGTTCAATTCAATCTGATTCACCTAGATAACCTTGTGGGCACGATTCAGAAAGGCCATTTTTGTATTGTTGGTGGTAGACCAGGCTCAGGTAAATCTACGTTAGCGCAAATGGTCGCTATTCAAACAGCAATGCGATACCAAGAGGCCGTGCTTGTTGTGTCTGCAGAAATGGATGTTGAGACGTTCACCAACCGCTGCATTTCGGCTTTGGCTAAAATCCCGTATGACAATATTCACAATGCAGAGTTGTATGACGGCATGCTTCAGGAATTCTCTCAGGCGCAGGGGAGTTTTAGCAAGCTGCCAATCCATATTGAAGATAAGCAAAAACCAACTATTGCTGAAATTCATGCCTATGCCCGTAAAGCCAAGCGAAATTATAAAAAACTAGGCTGCATTGTTATTGATTACTTGCAGCTGGTGCGTGACCCAAGCAAAAAAGACCGTTATCAGGAAGTCAGTTCAATCAGTCGTGACCTCAAGGCCATGGCTAAAGAATTTGATTGCCCTGTAATCGCACTTGCACAGCTTAACCGAGAGTCCGAGAAAGGGAAGCGCCCTAAAGCTTCAGATTTAAAAGAATCTGGCCAGATTGAGCAGGATGCAGATCAAATTTTGTTGGTGAATCCAATTGCTGGCGAAGACGAACAGCCGAGCGGCATTACAGAAATCATTGTTGCAAAAAACAGACATGGAAAAAAGGGTGTCGTGCGTGTTGTAGATCGCTTGGATATTTGTCGATTCATGAGCGTTCAGGAGGGTACGGCATGAAAGACCTAAACAAAGTTTTGATGTTTGTATTTGTGGCGATTGGTGCTGCGTTGGTTAAGTGGGGTGGGTAATGGGCAATAAAAACCACGCGGTTATCTTTGAGCGCTACATCCTGATTCTAAAGTGTGTTCGGGAAACGCCTGTATGCACAATAACTTCGGTGCATGAGGAATTTCCAGAGCTGACGAGAAGAACAATTCAGCGAAATATAAACATCTTAAAACATGCAGGATTTATTCGATCTAAGTCGGGGACGTCATGTCATCCAGATCGGATTTTTCTAACTGATAAGGCGAAACAATTATTCGAGGTGAAGGCATGAGTTTTAAGGTTCCTGAAAAGTTTCGTATTACAAAGGGAATGATGGGTAGTGATGCAAGTTTGGGAAACAATGGTGCGTTTTGGGTAAAAACCAAAACACAGGTTTTCACAGTAATTGCTAGCGATCAGATGGGTTGGGAGCATGTGAGCGTTTCTTTACCTACTCGTTGCCCAACATGGTCAGAGATGTGCTTCATCAAATCCTTATTTTGGGATGCTGAAGATTGTGTAATCCAGTACCACCCAAGTGAAAAAGACTATGTAAACAATCACCCAAATTGTTTGCACTTATGGCGTCCAGTAGAGCAATCAATTCCAACTCCACCAAGTTTTATGGTTGGAAAGGTAGGTGTGGCATGAGTTTTAAAGCAGGTGACAAGGTTGTATTTGAAGCTCATTTTTGTGATGAGCACAAAGGTTCAGGTTACGGGGAAATAACCTACTGCACGATGGATAAGAGAGTTTTTGAGATAGATAACTATTATCTGGTTTCTATCGACGAGATTCGTCACGCCACACCAGAAGAAATTGCAGCTGGACACCGCATTGATGCAAACACCGATTATGTGACTGACATTAAAAACCACATCAGCCCAATGACAATTGTGCAGGGGGATTTATGAGCAATAAAGACTTTTTGATTTGTGTGCTGCTTAGCGCATTTTTATTTTTTGCAATTAGGTTCTTTTGGAAGTGGCTCAGTGGTGGATTCAATAACACCGCGGTTATGGAATGGATGAGCCGAGGGTTTAGCTTTGGGATTGGCCTTTGCAGTGCATTGGCTGTTGTGGTGTTGGTTTTGAAGTTGCTGCAAGGGGATTGAGCATGAAAGCGAATGACTTCCAAGAATGGCTGAAAACAACGCCTGAATACCAAACATTAGTTTTCCAACACGGTGAGCGTCTGTTCATTCAACGTGATGGTGAGTTTGAGAATCTGACTGTGCGGTTGGCTTATCGGGTTTGGGGTAAACAACAAGTCAATATTGATCAACTCAACAACATGGAGCAGTGCTATATCCAGCTTAAACAAGAACACAACGAGCTAATCGCATTCAACACTGTGCAGGATCGTATGCAGAAATCTGCTGAAAAAGTTGCTGAGAAATATAAGCGAAAAGTTTCAATGATTGCTGATCTTTTACGTGATTCCGCTGACAAGGATATGACATTGAAAGCCATTCAAACAGTCATAGAACGGGTAGGTGAACATGTGTAAATTCTGTGGCCGCCTAACAGGCGGTTTGGTTTGTGGGTACTGTGGCTGGGTGCCAAGTCCTGTGATGTATGCATTGCGAGGTGATGGTGACTAGCATCTCGCTTGCTGAATACAGAAAACTTTATGGCGGTGGTCGTAAGACTGCCACCAAGCGTAAGAAAAAGGTCAAAGGCGCAAAGGTGGAAAGTGTGGGTGAGGCAGCACTGATCCAACAGCTGAGAGCGTTAAAAATCGAATTTGTGCAGGAATTTAAATTTCACACATCACGAAAATGGCGGGCAGATTTTCATATCAAGAATACGAAGCTGCTGATCGAAGTTGAAGGCGGCATCTGGTCAGGCGGCAGACATACACGGGGTAAAGGCTATTTGGGGGATATGGAAAAATATAACGCAGCAACAATGATGGGTTATCAGGTTTTACGGTTCAGCACAGAGCAAGTGACAAGCGGTTTTGCAATTAAACAGATTGAAGGGTTGGTGAAGGGATGAATGCAATGTTAAAAGCGCAAGTGATGGATTGGTCAAAATATACAATTGAAGAATGGTTGAAACAGTATGGTGCATACATCCAAACATGCCGAATGAAGTCAGGTAATGTTCCAGATAGTTTAGGCATTAATCAGATTTACTGGCTTATCTGCGAGAACAATAAAGACTACGGCAGTCGTAAAAACCAAATCACGTGCAGTATTTCAGATGATGAAGCTGAAGAAATACGAAAGTTGATTATTGATATTCAATTCTCAAATCGGATTTGTCAGTCGGCAAAGGTGGCAGTGAGATTGTTTATTGAGAAGAACGTGCGAGGGTTGTCGCTTGATCAGATGGTGCGTGAATTTGCTTTAAGTCGTAGCTCGATTAACAACATGGTTTATGCAGGAAAGTATTATTTGGCAGGGCATGATAAAAGACTGAAAATTGATTAAATAACTTGCATTTAAATGCGAATATGCTATTTTGTGTTAAGTGGTCAAAGTCATGTATACGCACTTAACCACATGAAAAGCAAATGACGATCAGGAAAGACTGATAGTAAAGGCTCACAGAAATGTGGGCTTTTTTATTAGTGGTTTTTTGCTTCATTTTTTATTCGATTAATGATTTAATTATTTTGTTGTAAGTAAAAAAACAACGATTCCTTGTATCAGCGCAAATGACCAAGGGGAAAAGCCTTACAGAGATGTAGGGCTTTTTTTATGGCGGCTTTCTTTATTCGTAGTGGTTTAAATTGAATGCCGCCAATTAAAGGGTCTACATGATTTGTAGGCCCTTTTTATTTAGAATTCTAAAGGCGTTGTCGGCGCCTTTAAAAACAGCCGAGCCGTGGCGTTGATCTCCAGTCACCACATCATGGGTGGATAACGGTTAGACAGGGTTTTAATTGAAGGGCCCTCATGGCAGTAACCCGATGGCTTGTCGAAAACGGGTATTTTGCGCCATTAGCTCAACTGGATAGAGCATGGGGCTTCTATACCAATGGTTGTAGGTTCGAATCCCGCATGGCGTGCCATATTCCGATGAACGGTATATATTTTGGTTAAATAGTGTCGTACACTCTAGTTAGAACTTTCCTGTAGTTCATAGTTTTATCCCGCATTTCCCCAAATGCGGGTTTTTTTATGCATGGAGAAAAGCATGCTCCAGTTTTTAAAACGATTGTTTTGTATTCACGATTACGACTACGAGTCGGATATTTTTATTCAAGTTGAATGTCGCAAGTGCGGTAAAACAAAGTAACCCTCGCCACAACTCCAGTGGCACTTTTGCCGAACGGATTACGGCACATAAACCCTGCTCAATATGCATTATTGGCGGGGTTTTTCTTTTCTTATTGGTGATCACATGACAGACAAAGTACAGGCGAAACAAGACTTAGAATTTTGCAGTGCTGAGCTGTCTAAGTATCAAAATCTCAGTAGATCGGGATTGACGCGGGCAGAGATGCTAGCGATAGACGGCATCATGCGCCGCTTAAAAGATCGTATTAGAAACTTACGGAATGTATTGCTGTGAAACGACCAATGCCGCCTCAAAGCCTTCTTGATCTTGACCCTGAAGAACCAGTGGGGTTTGAGCCTGCACACGAATTAAAAGAATGGATTTTAAAAACATTCATTGATGAGGATGGTGAGCTACACAATCCTGATCACATGCATATATCGCCGTGGGATGATGATTTATTCATGGTGCTATGGGCATCAAGTGGATTTAAAAAGTCTGAAAAAATTGTTCTGGGTCAGACTGAAAAGTTTGCGCCGATGGCGGGCGGCTGGCGGAAGATGCGTCAAGAAAAACAGATGATTGATTGGTTTGGTTGTGTACCGAATTTCATCATCACGATTGATGCATGGTTTGCACACAATGCCAGTGATACTGATTTTTGCGCATTAATCGAACATGAGCTGTATCACGTGGGTGCTAAAAAAGATGAAGATGGTAACTACCAAATCAGCCCGTCTACAGGCGAGTATAAATATTATTTGCGACCGCATGATGTAGAAGAATTTCACGGTGTCGTTCAGCGTTACGGTGCATCACCAGACGTTCAAAAAATGGTGGAGCTTGCAAATGATGGTCCAACAATCGGCAAAGCAAAAATTGCTCATGCATGTGGTGCGTGTTTATTGAAGTTGGCTTAAATTTTTTTGCCTGTTTTGCTAGACGTAGCTAGACAAAGGGGTGTTTATGGCAGCATTAAAAGAGCCTGTAAAAATATTTATAGTTCAAGCTCTTGCATGCCGTGATACCCCTCAAGAGGTGGCAGATCAGGTCTTGCAAGAATTTGGTGTAAAGATTGATAGAAAGCAATGCCAACTTTACGATCCAACCAAAGCGGCTGGTAAAAATCTAAGTAAGAAATTCGTCGAGCTGTTTCATAAAACCCGCGCCGATTTTGATGCTGGTTTAATTGATATCCCGATTGCAAACAAGCATTACCGCTTAAAGCAGTATCAGAAGCAATTAGAGCGCAATGCAAAGAACACAGTGATGTCACTCAAGATTCTTGAACAGGCTGCTAAAGACTGCGGTGGGCAGTTTACAAATAAACAAGAAATCACAGGCGCAGGTGGTGGACCGATAGAAACCATCAGCCAGAACGTATCAACTGAAAGCTACCTAAAAGCTAGGGAGCGGGTTTTAGATGAATACTGATCCAGCACGTGAGTTGGCGATACAGGTTGAAGCTCAAGAGGATTTGTATTTTTTCTCACGCTATATGTTCAAAGAGCGCAGGAAATACAAGTGGCTACATAACTGGCACCATCGGGTAATCTGCGATGCATTGATGAAAGTATACCGTGGCGAGACTAAGCGTTTAATTATCAATATCCCACCACGCTACTCTAAAACTGAATTGGCTGTAATTAATTTCATGGCATGGTGTTTTGGCAAAGCGCCTGACAGTGAGTTTATTCATGTCAGCTACTCAGCCACACTTGCAGCAAACAACGCATTTCAGACACGTAACTTGGTGCAAGAAGAAGCATACAAGCGTGTATTCCCTGATTTTGAACTGCGGGATGACAGCAAGGCAAAGGATGATTGGCGTACAGCAAAGGGCGGAGTCTGCTACTCACAAGGTACAGGTGGTACCATCACAGGTTTCGGTGCAGGCAAATTCCGAGATTCATTTGGCGGTGCAATCATTATTGATGACCCACACAAAGCCAGTGAAGCACGCTCAGACACTATCCGAAAGGGCGTCATTGAATGGTTTCAGAATACGCTTGAATCCCGCACAAACTCGCCTGATACGCCAATCATTGTCATTATGCAGCGCTTGCATGAGGAAGATTTGGCAGGTTGGCTACTCGGTGGTGGTAACGGTGAGGAGTGGGAGCATTTATGCTTATCTGCTATTCAGCCTGATGGTTCTGCTTTGTGGCCTGAGAAACACAATATTGAAGCGCTTGAAAGAATGGAGTTGGCAGCGCCGTATGTATTTGCGGGGCAATATCGCCAAATGCCATCACCGCCTGCGGGTGGTTTTTTTAAGCCTGACAATATTGAAATTGTGGATGCACTGCCTGCCGATATTACCCACCAAGTGCGTGCATGGGATTTAGCATCTTCTGAAAATGAAGGGGATTACACAGCGGGTGTGCGTGAGGCCAAAAGCCGAGATGGTTGTATCTATATCGTAGATGTACAGCATGCACAGCTAGGTCCCGACGGGGTTGAAAAGCGTATCAAACAAACTGCCGAGATGGATGGTAAATCAGTTGCTATTCGATTACCGCAGGATCCAGGTCAGGCGGGTAAAGCTCAAGCGAAGAACTTTATTACCAAACTATCTGGTTTTAATGTCAAAGCCGAAACAGTTTCAGGTGACAAGATTACACGGGCTCAGCCATTTGCGGCTCAGGTTAACGTAGGTAACGTGAAAATGCTTCGTGGTGACTGGAACAAGGCATTCATTGAGGAATTACGAAACTTTCCGAATGGCAAGCATGATGACCAGGTGGATGCTGGTAGTGATGCCTTTAACGAGCTAAATGAAGCTAGAACTCCAAAAAAACCTGCAGGGGCAGGATCTCGAACTTATTAAGGTGCTTACATGGCAAAGTCTAAAGAGGGCAAAGCGTCAAAAAAGGCTTTGTCTTATGGGAACTTATACACTCAAGAAGCAGTCACACAGTTTTTATCTAATTTTGGCAAGCAGCCTGATATTGATGAGGTGCTTCGCAAAGCGGGTATTGCTCGGCATAAATTGCGTGTTTTGCTTGATGATGACGAGATTGCACAAGCAATAGAAACACGTGTTGATGCTTTACTGGCAACGCCGTTACGAATTGAGCCAAGCGATACAGCAGAGGCAGAAAACTTAAATGCTATTTTAAAAGAATGGTTTTTTGAGATTGCGACTGGCGCCATGAGTGGCTTGTTTTTTGGTTATTCAGTTCAAGAGGCTGTGTATGAGCTAAAACCTGAAGGTTATATTGGGCTGCAATGGATTGGCGAAAAGCCGATGGAATGGTTTGAACCAAAGAATGATGGGCGCTTAATCTATCGACCAGATGGCACAGGCGTGGAGAGTGAAGTTGATCAGGTATTTAAGTTTTTCTTAACTCGACGCAAAGCTACATATCAACAGCCATACGGTAAAGCATTATTAGCAACGTTGTATTGGCTGTTTTTCTTTAAGCAGAATGGCTTTAAGTTTTGGGCAAAATTCTTAGAGCGTTTTGGTACGCCAATTTTACTCGGTAAGTGTAAAGACACTGAAACCGAGGATATGAGTCGTGCTTTGCTCGATGCGCATGCTCAAAGTGTATTGTCGATTGATGCCGAAGATGATGTTCAGGTTTTGTCTACATCGGGCACCAGTGGCACAGCAGGTGCAGCATTTGAATCATTTAACAATCAATTGATTCGTCAGATTCAAAAAGTTGTACTAGGGCAGACGCTCACAAGTGGCACAGATGGTGTGGGCAGCCGTGCATTAGGTCAGGTGCATGATAACGTCCGAATGGACAAGTTAAAGTCTGATATTCGCTTAGTTACACCGACATTACAGGCTGTGGTTAATGCTTTGTGTAGCTTAAATGGTTGGGGCGAGTATAAGGTGATGCTTGGTGAAAAACCTAAGCCACTAAACAAAGACCAAGCCGAGCGTGATGTGCATTTAAAAAATGCGGGTGCTAATTTTTCTAAAGACTATTTCATTCGTGAATATGGTTTGCAAGAAGGCGATTTGATGGAGCAAGCACAAAGCAACTTCAGCCAGTTTAGCGCCGTACCAAAGCAAGCATTCAGTTTTAAGGCATCAGCAAGCAAGCTATCCGATGCACAGCAAGAAGTTGAAGAACTGACAGATGGGCAGGATGATTTAACGCTGCTAAATGATGCTGAGATTAGACAGTTAGCAAGCACATCGGAAACTCCAGAGGCGTTGGCGTTCAATCTTATGCAGCTTATCCCAAAAGCCACTAAAACCGAGTTTACAGCCAAGTTAGATCAGGCTTTGTATGCTGCGGATATTTTGGGATACATGGCTGCGAGTAAAGGGGAATAGCATTGCAACCAGTCACATTCCTTGAAGCACTACGATATGCACAGCAACGAAAGATTGTATTGTCTGATGAGTTCTATTCACTGGATTTAAAAACTCGGCAGATGGCAACTACGGTTAGCTTTTTGTCGAGTCTTGAGCAGATTGAAACGGTCATTAAGGCAGTGAATAAATCCATTGCTGACGGTGGTACCTTTAAGGACTTTCAAAAGTTGGTTGAAAAAGAAGGTATCGAGTTACCTAAGCATTATCTGGACAACGTATTTCGTACCAATATCCAAAATGCTTACGGTCATGGGAGATGGATCCAGCAAAACCGAAATAAGGCTAAACGTCCTTACTTGATGTACTCGGCTATCAATGATAGTCGGGTGCGTCCAAGCCACTTGGCTTTAGACAAGATCGTTTTGCCGTTTGAGCATCCATTTTGGCTGACACATTATCCACCATTGGGCTTTCGTTGCCGCTGCACCGTAATCGCCTTAACCGAAAAGCAGGCCTTGAAATATGGCATCACACCAGATGACAAACTGCCTGATGTCGCTGAGGCTTTGGACTGGTCTTCGCATCCTTTGCAGTTTGGTGAACTTGAATCACTGGTCGATAAAAAGATTGCTGATTCATCACTGGATAAAGAATTCTTGCTTGAGCAAAAGCAAGTCATCCAAGCGGAATGGACTGCATCTAAAAAGCTGACAAGCCTGTTTGCACCAATGGATGATAAGACTCGGGATCTATTCAATACAATTGCAGATACGGTGATTCCACTTGATCCACAAATACGTCCAACTGCAATACGGACTTTTCTTGATTATGTGCAAGGCAATGACACTGCATTGACCACGTATCTAAATGCGTCTGCGACTTCACTGGCTGATGATGCGTTAAAGCGGTGGCTAAGTGCTGACATGGCTGCAATTCAAGCTGTGGCAAGTAATACAGCTTCAACTGTGGTGGGTACTGCGACTATTCAGCAAGTGGCAGGGTATCAGCTTGGGCAAACAGTGCAATTTAATGCGCCGTTGCTGATGGCTGAGTCTGCAGGTGATGTTGTAATTCAGATTGAGAATGCTAAAGGCCTAGGCATTGATTTAAGCAAGTTAAATGCAGGGCAAGGGGTTTTGATTCCATTTGGCTTGTCGTTTGAGGTGGTTTCGATTGAAACAAGTCAAGGCAAATTGATTTACACATTAAAAGCATTGGTGAATTAAATGACAGTAACAGTACAACTAACAAGTACACCTATCCAAGTATCTGATGGGTCAAAAGCGGTACACGTAACAGTTAATAAAGGCTCAAAGCCTTTTTATGCTATTAGCGCAACTATGCCGAACAAGAGTGCATACCATGTGCTTGAGGAATCGGTAATGAATATTGGCGAGGGGTTTAGCGTTTGGATGTGGGATGCTAATTCGTATCCAATCGAGATTACATATTCTGAGGCAACCTAATGATCAAAACACCGCTAAGCACCGTCATTGGCGGTGCATTTTGGACACCTGGAGCCACGATTCTCAGCAGCACATCAAAATCAAAGACATTTGACCAAATCATCGAAAGCCTATTTGCAAACAATGAGCAAGGTTTTGTCTACGACCCGAATGATCTATCTACGATGTTTCAGGATGCTGCGGGGACTGTGCCTGCAACTGGTGCTGGTCAGCCTGTTGGATTGATACTGGATAAAAGTAAGAGTCTTGTTTTAGGTGCTGAATTAATTAGCGATGTTAATTTTGATAACGCAGCAAATTGGATTTTACAACCAAACGGGACACCGACTATAACTATAGCGAATGGCATCATGTCATTTAATACGATAACAAATGATCGTGCTCTGTTACCGAATGCAAATATTGTCGCTAACAAGTATTACACAATAACAATTGAGGTGTCATCTTACGTGCGAGGCGACCCGTTCATATTTATTGGTGGGAGAGTAGTATTCATTCCAAAAAGTGTTGGTAGGCATACTTTGGGGGTATTTACAGCTCTTAGTTCAAGTGATATAGGGATTTTTTCAGGTAGGTTGGACAATGGTGGAGGTTGGTCAGCAACAAGTGTTTCGATCAAAGAAATAGCAGGCAACCACGCATCCCAAACCACATCATCAATGCGCCCATTGTTAGTTGCATCACCACAGCACTTAGATTACGACACTGTAGACGACAAACTCATAACTACACTACCTGCACAATTAACAGGCTGCACTGTAGTTCGAGCAGTCCCGAATGTGGGTACTCAAATTCTGACAGGTCAGACAATCCCGACACCGTACAATGGCAATACAAACCATTGCGGATTGCTTGTGATTAACAGGGCTTTGACTGCTACAGAAACAAGTCAGATTACAAATCTATTCAATAAAGCAGCAGGGGTGTGAAATGTTTAACTTATCCGTAGTAAACATCATCCCCGATGCTCACAAAGACGCTATCAATCAGATCGCAGAGCTTTACGGATGTGGTGAAAACAACGTATCTGTAAAGTTAATTGACAGTAGCGGTGAGATTTATTGGGGCTGTCATTCATGGTGGAAGCCTGAGCATTACGCAATATTTAGCGATGATGAATTAAGAGCGCAAGTAGTCCCTGCTGAGTTAGCACCTGCGCTTGAGCATTTGTATGAACGCCTAATGCTTGACGGTGATGCTCAAGAGAATTGGCAGGCTGCATTAGCTTTAAATGGGCTTTCTGAAGTTCGGGAAGAAACTGAATAAACTAAATCAAACATGACCGTCCGAAAGGGCGGTTTTTTATTGGAGCATGAAAATGCCGGTAGAGGAAACACAGGACAAATATTGCTTTCGGCTTGGTGATCTGAACGTCAATCAAGCCGAAGACGGCAAGAAAAAACGCACATTCACAGGCGTGGCATATAGCGGTGAAGTGATTACAGACCACTGGTATTGGGATCGAGCCATTTTTGATTTGGATTCTATGAAGATTAAAGGTCGTATTCCCGCCTTACTTGATCATTCACCACGTCAGCGTGCAGGTGTCATCAATGAACACAGCATTAACCACCAACAAGGTTTAGTCGTTTCAGGTGACTTAATGAGTAACGAGTTCGGTACCGAAGTTGCTCAGGATTCTGACGATGGTTTTCCGTGGCAAATGTCAGTACGCATTGAGCCTTCATCAGTAGAAGAAATTCAAGCTGATGCATCTGTCACGGTCAATGGAAAAGTTCACCAAGGACCTATCACGGTATTTCGTGGTGGTCGTATTCGTGAAGTGTCTTTCTGTGCTTTGGGTGCAGATGACAACACAAACGCCGTGGCAGCCAGCCATAACCCAACACAATCTAGCAAAGAGGACACAGACGTGGACTTAGAACAAGCGAAAGCGAAAATCCAAGAGCAGGAAAAAACCATTTCTGGTTTGCAGGATCAACTTAATAAGTTTGCTGCAGATAAACGTAATTCAGCCATTGATGCTTTGGCCAAAGATTTGGGCAAGGAATTTACTGCTGAAGAAAAAACCAAGTTTGCGGCTATGCCTGATGATGCATTTGATTTGATGGCAGCAACACTTAAGCAATTTGCAGCATCGACTCAACAACAACCACCTGCAGGTCAGCAGCAACAAGCACCATTAGCAAATCCAGCATTTGCTCACTTGTTCACTCATCAAGCAAACGCTCAAAGTGGCACGCAACCATCGGGCAATCAAGAGCATCAATTATCTGCAGGTGCTAAAGCATTTGCGGCACAGCAAAAGGGGAAGTAATCCATGACTACTGTTTCAGCTACACATGAATCACGTCCATTTAATTTGGATGTGGGTAAAACACGCCGTGTTAATGCAAAAGTCACAACTGCTACTGCATACAAAGAGGGCGATCTATTGGCGCTTTCTGCGGCAAACGTACTCACCCAAGCGGCAGATGAGTCGAATTGGGACGTTATTTGCGGTGCAACACTAACAGCTGCACAAGCCACTGCAGCAGCTGCAAACGGCACAGAAATCCCTGTTTATAACGGTGGTGTGTTTAATATTGAGGCTGTATCCATTGCTGGCACAGCACTCGCAACAAGCAAATACGATGCAGCACGGGCTAAAGCATCTAAAAACAACATTGAATTATCAAAGGTGTAAATCATGCCACAAAGTTTTACTATTGATGGTGCTCCGCTGGAGCTATTGGGCGTTGATGAATTAGCATTAATTCATTCAAATTATGAGCCGATGGATACATGGCTTTTGGATAAGCTATTTCCTCGTCGCAAATCATTCACGACAAATGTGGTGCCTATTGCCGAGCTTGAAACTGAATCAGACATTGCTCCATTGGTTGCCCCAAAGGTGCCAGGTAAGCCGTTTGACCGCACCACAGCAATTCAAGTAAGCCACGTACAGCCAGCTTACTTAAAACCAAAGAATCAGGTCACACCTGCAACCGCTTGGGATACCGCTTTATTGGCGCGCTTGCGTGATGCGGGCATCATCTCAACTGGTAACAATCAGTTAAGCACATCAGAGCAATACATGATTGCTCAAATTGAAACAATGAAGCGAAACCATGACTCGATTGATAATCGTAAAATCTTAATGGCTGCTGAATTGGTGACAACTGGTCGAATTGTGCTTGAGTCAGACGACTACACCAAAAACGTGGTGTCTTTTGGTCGTGAAGCTTCGCTTGCATTTACTCCAACAATCGCATGGGATCAAGCAGGTGCTACGCCTGTTGAAGACATTGAAACCATGGCACAACGCATGTTGGATGAAAATGGTGGTGATGCGACCATGATTCTTACGACTGGCAAAGTATGGTCAGCGCTGGAAAAGAATGCGGCTTTTAAAGCTAAGTTTGTTGAGCCGTATGCAGGTATTAGCGTTCCTTATCGCCCTGGTCTAAACGCCTCACGTTCTGCGAAGTTCAAAGGCTACTTGGGTGATATTGAAATTTGGACGTATGACGCAACGTACCGCCACAAAGGGCAGGTGAAACGCTTCATTCCAGTGGATTACTTTGCACTTATTTCTGACACCAATGGTTATGTGACGCAATGTAAGATCGAAAACATCCATGCAAATGGCTTGGCTTTAGAATACTTTGATCGTCAATGGTATGAAGAAGATCCAAGTGGCATCTTACTTATGACTGAATCAGCCCCACTGGTTGTGCCATCAAATAAAAATGGTATTTGTGGTGGTACTGGCTTCATCACGATTTAAGGAGTGACGCATGGCTAAATACATTGCAACGCAGTCCGTAGGGCAGTATCTACCGGGCGAAACAGTCGAGGGTCTTAGTGCAGAACGTGCTAAGGCCCTTTTAGTTATGGGTGCGATTAAAGAAGTGGAAGCTGATCAAGAGGAAACTCAAGAAAAGCCTGCACGTCGTACCCGCTCAACCGCTGAGTAAGTCTTATGTATGCAACTGAAGCAAATTTGGTTGCACGATTTGGTCAGGAAATCCAAGAACTAAAATTGATGCATGCAAATACATCAACTGCGGTTCAGGATGCCATTCAGGATGCAACGGAAGAAATTAACGGCTATATCGGTGGCCGTTATGCTTTGCCGTTGCCAAATGTGCCAAGTAATTTAGAGCGCATGGCGTGTGATATTGCACGTTATCGCCTCTATTTTCAGCAACCAACCGAGGAAGTGCGGCAGCGTTATGAGGACGCTATTTCATTTCTAAAGTTGGTGGCTAACAACAAAGCGCATTTGCAAATTCAGGATGCAGTGAGCAACCAAATCGTGGAAGACCAACCAAAGAATAAACCATCCACAATGCCAATCGGTACCAGCTATACAGGTGGCGTGTTTGGTGATTCCACTTTAGACATGATGCCTAGCATCAAGTGAGGTGTGCATGAGTGGTGTTGCGATAACGATCAATGTTGATGGCGAATCACCAATTCTTAGAATTCTGAAAAGCCTTTCTGATTTCGAACAACGTAAAAGTGAACTTTTTAATGACATAGGCAGCATCGTTGTTGATGGCATTCGTTCACGATGGGAAGGTGGAGAAGGCTTAGAAGGCAAGTGGCCGCTTTCAGTTCGTGTAATGCGTGAAGGTGGCACCACATTGCGAGACACATCTCGGTTGGTGGATTCGGTTACTTATAACGTCCTATCCAACGGTGTTGAGATTGGTACCAATGTGGTTTATGGCGCTATTCACCATTTCGGTGGTGAGATCAAGCATGAAGCCCGTTCACGCACCTTATTCTTTCGGCAAAACCAAAGAACTGGGCAAGTGGGTAATCGTTTCGTGCGTAGATCTCGCTCTAACTTTGCACAGGATGTTGTGACTAAAGCTTATAGCGTTAATGTGCCAAGACGCCCTTGGTTGGGTATCACTGAAGACGAAGAGCAAAAGATTCTCAACTCAATTGAAGGGGTAATTTTCGATGAGTAATTTCTTTGCAGTTCGTGCTGAAATTGCTGAAAAGCTAAAAGAAATTTCAGAGTTTAAGAAAGTCTATACGCCTATCAACATTGGTAGCACAACTGAGCTCTCACAAAACACTCCATGTGCTCATGTGAACTATTTGCGCATCAGAAAAGCTGATGAGGCGGGCAGGGGTAGCATTAATGCGATGAAGCAAGAATGGGACATTACCATTGTTGAGCGTCATGCAGCCTCACAGCTATCGGATGGGTCTAAGGCAATTGATAAGGCGGGTGAGTTAGTTTCAAAGGTAATACCGCTTTTAAGTGGATGGACGCCAGCTTCAAGTACACGTCCATTATCACTGGTGCGTATCAGTGAAGATTTTTCACCTACATGCGTTTATATCACGATGGTTTTTGAGTCATCGTTATTTATTTAGGAGCCTCTCATGGCGAAACAATACAAAGCCTTAAAGCCAGTAGGTCGCTTTCAAGTCGGCGATCTGGTGGGTGGTCTGTCAGATGAACAGATCAAAAAGTTAATTGCTGATGGCGTAATTCAGGAAGTGAAAACCGCAGCAGCCACAACGAAGAAAGCCACAGGGGATGCTAAATAATGAGCACTCAATATATTTCGCTACAAGGTGAGTTTTACTTAGCAAAAATCACCAACGGTGTAGCAGGCGCAATGCGTCATTTGGGTAACGTACCAGAGTTTGAATTGGAAATTGGTGCTGAGGTTTTAGAGCACGTTGAATCCATGACAGGCAAGCGTACAACCGACTTCACTATGGTTCAGACAACATCGGTTAATTTCTCAGGTCAGCTTGAAAAAGTGGATAAAGAAAACTTGAAATACATTGTTTCAGGTGAAACCACCGAAGTGACCACTGAAACCATTACTGACGCTGATATTGGCACCGTGGTAGCGGGTCAGGAAATTAAGCTTAATGGTTATAACTTGTCTACTGTGTCATTCAAAGATTCAACTGAAGGCGCAGCAAAAACACTGACCAGTGAGCAGTACACGGTTGATGCTAAGTTCGGTACGGTTGTTTTCCATGATGTGGATGAATTGGCTATGCCGATTTTGGCTACATACACCACTGGCGCTGTAACGCATACAACTTTAGCATCTGACTTTGAGACAGAATATGAGCTGTTTTTTAAAGGCATTAATACGGCTACTAATGAGCACATGGCGGTTCGTTTGTGGCGTACTAAGAAGTCACCTGAAACTACATTTCCACTGATTCACGAAGAATTAGGGCAATACTCTATTTCAGGTCAAGCGTTGTCTGATGTTTCAAAACAAAGTGACGCAGCGCTTGGGTTGTACGGTCATATCGTAACAATTCCATCGGTACAAGCACCTTAAACCAACACAGGCACAAGAAAACTCCACGACGCATAAGCGTCTTTTTTTGTGCCTGTTTTTTGAGATTGTTTGGCTTTGTATTAATTGATTTTTACAAACCCAAGTGATTTACCAACCTATTGACAAGAATCTATATTTTTTAAAGCAAAGCCGATCTTAACAAGTCGGCTTTTTTAATGCCTGTTTGTTTGTATCTGCATTCTGCATTCAGGCTCAACACGACTCAAAAGGAGTTAATTATGAATGCTAAATTTAATCCAGTAGTTAAATTGGTTGAGGTTCAAAAAGGTGAGCCGACCACCACCACTTTGCAAATAGCACTAGGATTAGGAATTCAGCACGCCAGTGTAATTAAAATTGTAAGAACATACCTGCAAGACATTCAGGAATTTGGACGAGTGAGATTTGAAAGTTCTTACGATTACGGTGGTTTAGTGAATTCTGGATTTGAAATCCGAAATTCAAACCAAGGTCGCCACACTCGATACGCTGTTTTGAGTGAGCAGCAATCATATTTTTTAATGACTTTAATGCGGAACAGTCCAAAGGTTATTGATTTCAAAAAGGCGCTTGTTAAAGCATTTTTTGAGGCTCGCACCTTATTGCAAACCGATTACTTTTCTCTTATTCGGGAGCGCGAAACATTAAGTGCAAAACTTGAATGTGAAAAAGAAATAGCAAGCGCATGCGGAAAAGGGTTATCGGTTTGGAAAAAACAACGTGATTGCTTAACCACTGCAATTGCAAACGTGGATCGGCAGATTCAACCATGCTTATTTGACTAAAAACCAACGCCACCTTCGGGTGGCTTTTTTGAGATCCTATCATGAATGATTTTTTCTTAGCAGATAATCGCACGTTTCAAATTGGCGAAATTGAAGTAAAGCAGATTCAGGTGAAGTCACTGGATCTATTCTGCAGACATGCTGAAACAGTCAAAGAATATTTGAAAGACCAAAATCATTCAGATGAAATTTTGATTGAGTTATTTAAGGCTCACACGGTTGAAGTAATTCAAACCTGCGTCATGACCACCAATTTAACAGCAGACCGTATTTTTAATGTAGCAAAAGATCAGGCTTTATTTTTGGATATGCTGCGTGCTGTATTGACTGTGAATACAGCATATTTCAAGCCTGAAAAGCCTAAACGTGGCAGCAAGTCAAGCAATGAGAAAAGCACTTGGTTTGATTCGTTCCAGTATTTAATCGAGTCTGGGCATCGTCACGATGACATTTTGAATATGTCATACGGTGCGTACTTGCAGTATATAAAAGCCGCACAAAGAAGTGAGCTTAGAAAAATGCGGTCACAGGTCAATCTAATGCGTTCAGCACAACATGCTCAAAACCGTGAGTTTAAAAAACTTATGGAAGATTTGAAGGTTGTTGATTAATTTATTTTGGTAGTGACATTTTTGGTTACTATTGCTACCCTTGGCTCGTGAAATTGTTTGTCAAACAAATGATAAAAATTTAATAAATTAAAGTTAATGATTGAAATAGAGGGTGTTATGGGTAGCTATATCGAAGAAAATTTAGCACGTGATGAGCAAATAATTGTCAAAGCTCAAGTGTCTTGGTTATCTCAATTCTGGTATCTATTCTTTGGCGGTTTGCTTGTTTTATCCGCGCTAGGATCAAAAAGCATTGTACCTGTATTGATTGGCGGTACGCTTATTGCCATAGCTGCTATTCATGTTTTAACGACTGAATTAGCATTAACCAATCGCAGAATTATTGCAAAGTCAGGCCTTATTCGCCGCAATACGATCGAGCTGAAAACAAACCGTGTTGAGAGTTTAGGGGTGGATCAAAGTATTCTTGGTCGTATTTTTAATTTTGGTTCAATTGTTGTCAAAGGTGTGGGTGGTTCTCATGCACCAATTCCATATATTGCTAGACCAATGGAATTTAGACAACAAGTTAATAACTATCTAGATGAGTTAGATGATCTAGAGAAAAAAGCATCTTAATAACTTAAACCCACTTCGGTGGGTTTTTTAATGCCTAAAATTTGAGGTCAGCATGTCAAAAAATTTAACTTTTAAACTTATCATGGACGCTGACAGCAAAGGTTTTGTTAGCGGTGTAAAACAATCTGAAAGTGTTGCAAAGTCAGTATTTGAAGCAATTAAAACCGAGTCTGATAAGTTAAGACAAAGCTCGGCAGAAGCAGCAAAAGAGATTGGAAACATCATCCCAAAAGGCACAAGTGAGTTAGCTGCAGGTTTAACTAAATCACTATCCAGTGCCACCGAGATTATTAAGGATGCAGGCGAAAACGCAAAGTCTACTGCGGGTAACTTTACGGATTTTGGCAACAAGTCACATAAGGCTTTAGACCTATTAAAAGCTGACTTAACAAGTGCTAAACAAAAACTGCAAGAGTTTTCCAATTCCAATGCGTCACCTGCAGACATTGAAGTTGCACAACGCCAAGTAGACCAACTTGAAAAAGAAGTTCAACAGGCTGACCAAGCATTTAACGACTTTCAGGCAGAAGTCGGCAGAGCGAATACTCAACTTAAAGAAACTGATTCTGCGGCTGCATCGGCTAAAAAAGGCTTAGATGGCGCTAAGTTTGCAGTTAATGCACTTGTTGGTGCTATGGCTGCATTAGGTGTTGGGCTAGGTTTGCGTGAATTAGCAGAAGCCGCTGACGCATACACTGGACTTTCTGCACGCATTCAGATTGCCACCAAAGATGGCGGTAACTTTGAATCAGCAATGGCGGGCGTGCATCAAGTCGCTTTAGCCACAAATTCAAGTCTGCAAGCGACTGGTGACTTATTCACTCGTATTGACGCAGTCGGTAAAGAAATGGGAATGACGCAGCAACAAGCGTTAGACCTAACCAAGACTGTTACGCAAGCAATTCAGATTGGTGGTGGTTCAGCCCAAGCAAGTGAGGCGGCAATTACCCAGTTTATTCAAGCTATGCAAGGCGGTGTTTTGCGTGGTGAAGAATTTAACTCAATCATGGAAAACGGCTATGGCTTAGCTGAGGCATTAGCTAAAGGCTTGGGAGTCACTACAGGTGAACTCCGAAAAATGGCTGAAAATGGAGAGCTAACTTCTGAACGTGTGGCAAAAGCACTGCAAAGCCAAGCCGCACAAGTCCAATCGACTTATGACCAATTCCCAACAACTATTGGTAATGCGCTAACCAAGATCGCAACACAGTGGCAAATCTTGATCGGCACAATGGATCAGGCAAATGGCGCTAGTGCAACTGTAGCTGAATGGCTTGTTGTGATTGCTGACAATATGGATGTAGTGGAGACCATACTCAAAGATGTTGGAGAGGGCTTTATTTGGGTGGGGGATCAACTCAAGAAGATTGATCCAGCCACAATTGAGGCACTTAAAGAAGCACTTAGTACTGCCTATGAGACTATTAAGTCAATGGCAAGCTCTTTTGGCAATGGCATTGGAATCGCTGTAGATCAACTTAATACATTACTTGGTGCAATATTTAATTTTGAAAGCGGTGTAGACACAGCAACAGATAAGACCAACGGTTTTACCAAAGCCTTGCAGTCTCTCAATGTAGTATTTGGGTTTATTGGTGATGGTTTTGATGCGATTAGCATAGTAGCCAACCTGCTTGCAGGTGTGTTTTATGATGTAGCAGCTGCATGGATTAATTTCAAATCCAAATTTACTTGGGGTGATACCAAGCAACAGCTCATTTCAGAAATGAATGAGATGGCCCAGAAAGCCCAAGATTGGTATAACAAAGCATCAAATGGAGCAACAGACTTTAAATCCAAGGGTATTGCTGCGATTGAGGAAATTAGCAAAACCCAAACTGAAAAAGATGCTGAATCGGTTGCGTCATCTAAAGCCAAGCTTGAAAAACTTTTAGCAGATCAAACCGCCGAAGCTGATGGCAGGAAAGCAACCGAGCAAGAAAAGTTAAAAGCCGTTCAGGATTACGCCGAAGCCGCCATTAAAGCCAATGGTGGTGCAATGGATGGCACCATGCAAGCCGATCTGATGACGAAAGGTTACATCGTCACAATGAATGAGGCTGGCAAGGTCAGTGTCGAAGCTTGGGATGTGGCTGCTGAGGGCGCTGAAAGAAATGCCAATATGGCAGACAAGGCGCGTAAAGCTGCAACAGCCTTGGGTTTGGATTTAGACGTTTCACTCAATCGCGTTTCAGCCAAATTCAAAGAATCAGAGGGGCAGTTAAATAACTTTACTGCTGGTCTTGAAGATTTAGGTGTCACGGGCGAAAAAGCTGGAAGTGTTACCTATGAGGCATGGCTCAAATGGTTGGAAACTGCCAAAAGCCAAGCTGAAATTGATATGGCTAAAGCCAAGCTTGAGCAGTTTGGCGAACAAGGCAAGCTATCAACTTCGCAGGTTGAACAAGGTCTGATTGCAGTTAAGCATCAAGCCCAAGGCTTACCAGGTGATATTGATCCTGTAACGGCTGCTTTTAAGCGATTAGGGATTGAGACCAAAGAGAATCTTAAGCTGTCTGCACAACAGGCATTGATGGACTACATCACTATCCGCGATAGTGGCAAGGCTTCAGCAGAAGGCATCCAAAAAGCTTATGAGAAAGCAGCACAAGCGGCTGCCTTATCAGGCGATCAAGCAGTAATTGCATCGGCAAATGCTGCAGGTGCAGGTCGTGACCTGCGCGTCGAAATTGACGAAACAGGCAAAGCCTCTGTTAAGGCGATGGATGATTTAACCGAAGCCAACCACCGCGTACGTGAATCAGCACGCCGTATTGGTGATGGTTATCGTGAGGCGGGGCAGATTGCACGTGAAGAAGCCAATGCAGCACAAATCGCATGGAATAAGGCATCTCAGGAAGCAGCTCAGAAATGGGATGCGGAAATGAAACGTCAGTCCAAAGGTTTAAGCGCGGCTATCTCAGGCTATCAATCCATGAGCAAGAACGATGTAATCTCTCAGATTAAAAGCATGGGATACAGTGAAGATCAGGCGAAGAAATTGGCAGGGTCAATCTGGTCACAAGCGATGGAAACTGACCGTGACGCCAAATTTGCTGCATACGGCAAAGGCGGTAACTTGGCGATGAATAAACTCATTGAGCAAGAGTTTAACAATGCTGCAGCGAAAGGCTTAACGACACAGCACGGTACCAACAAGATTAATGAATTACTGCGTAATCTTGATGTGAGAACTACGGGCAGCACACCAAAGGTTAATGACTATGCACCTGATATTTCTGAACCAAAAATCCGCGATCTGCAGAATGATGCACCAACCAAAAACGTGCGCTTTGAGTTTGTATCAGGCGGCAAACGCTCTGAAATGCAAGGCTCACAGGAAGATGGAGACACAATGGAAAGCATCTTGCGTGAATTTGAAATGCTGAAAAAGGCAATGTGATGAAATTAATACGCTTAGCAACATCCGAAACCGTCTCATTAGAAGACGGTTTTTTATGGTCTGACGAATTTGAATGGAAGCCAAAAGAGCAAACCGTGGAACGTGCCATTAGTGGTGCGGCCATTATTCAGGAGGGCATTAAAGTCGGTGCTCGACCTATCACTTTAACGCCCGACAGCAATCGTGGTTGGGCAAAGTTAAGTGATGTGCGCAAGCTGCAGGAATGGTCGGCTTTAAGCGAGAAATTCCGCTTGCAGTTTGAATGGCCACATGACAATCGGCAATTTGATGTGATTTTTAATCACCAAGACACAGCACTGGAAGCGGTTAGCGTGTGGGGTTCACCAGCGACTAGTTCAGATGAAATGATGCGTTTAACGTTAAGATTTTGGAGCGAATAATGGCAATTGAAACAAAAGACTTGGTGCTCTATAAATCGGAGCGATTAACTGACACAGACGATGGCGGTGGTAAGTATTCAGGTCAAGTCATCATTGATGGTCAAAGTAATAACTTGTTCAATGACGTGTCTGAAATGGATCGAACCATGGGCGACGTGTCTATGCGTAAAATCTTTCCTGCGGTGATTACTGAAGATACAGACTCATTGATGGGTGCAACGGTATTCATCTCTGAAAACCCGCAAGATCCAAACGTGTCGGCGTTATTGTTCAGCACAAAAAACTGGACAGATGAACGCCGTAGTGCCCAAAACCGAGTTGAAAATTACTTGGCCAAAGGTGGGCAGATTGCAGGCACACCATTAGATACACACTGGCAAGGCATGAAGCAGTTGCAAGTGGCGATGTTCCCGCAAGAAACCGAGTCAAGTGTGGGCGATACTATTGTTCTAGTCAGTGACGAAGGCAAGGCGCTTCAATTTGAGCAATATGTGCGTATCACTAAAGTTGAAACTCGTATTGCGATTATGGTGATTAATGGTCGAGAGGTGCAATATAAGATTGCCACTTACACCATCAATGACCCGCTTGAGCGTGATTTTGTCGGCCTGACAGCTCGGCAGTGGTACGACGGGCAGGAATCAAAAACCATCATTCGTGAATCTTTAGTGGCTGACACAGGCGAATATTGTGCATCGGTAAAATTGGCATCGGATGCGCAAGTGGGTGAGTTCACTGTGAATGCATCCAGCATGTTTGCGCAGTTGATTCCATCAGCACAGACTGAAACCCCAATTATTGATGTAAATGCGGCAGGTGAGAGCATTATTTTGGTACCAGCTAACGACGGTACCATTACCGCCAACTTTCCAACTACAGTCGGTGTGAGTCAAAACTTGTATTTAGGCTCAAGCGTGATGCCCTCAAGCATTGCGTTTACATTGTTTGGTCAGCCTGTGAGCGACCAAGGTGGCTTGCTTAAAAACAGTCAAGGCACACAAGTCGGTACGATTGATTATCAGCGTGGCTTGATTCAATGGACTTCTGCTGCAGGTGCTGGCTCGACCACCTTGGCAATTACATTTAAACCCGCTGCTGCACCAAGACAATATTTTCAAAGCTATGCTATCCCTGTGACACAGAACAACCAAAGCACCAACTGGACAGGGGTTTTAATTCCAATTCCTGCACCTGGTAGTTTGTCACTTTCGTATATGTCACAAGGCAAGTTTTATGAGCTGAAAGACGATGGATCGGGTCAGTTAAAAGGTGTTCATAGCTCCTTTGGCTCAGGCATGATTAACTATGAAACTGGCTCATTCTTGCTGACCACAGGTGCATTGCCCGATGTTGATACGCCAATTTTGGCACACTGGGGTACACCGATTGCAACTTTCGTGCGTGCGGGTTTGCCTGTAGAGAAAGCAGGCTTTGATTTTGATCTTGGGCACACGGGTATTGCTTCGGGAATAACCGTGACTTGGGTGTTAGAGGGTGAAACTAAAACTGCCTCTAGCAACTCAAAAGGCTTGTTTACAGGTGATGCAGCGGGATATATCAACTACGCATTAGGCACAGGTCGAATTATTCCGAATAAATTGCCGCAGAAAAATACGCAATTCAACATCACGTATAACTACGGTTCACAGCTCAGCCAATCTAAGTCAGCGATACCTGATGGCAATCAACAACTGATGTTTACTATTGGCACAGGCTCAAGCATTCAGCCAAGTAGTGTTGCTTTAGAGATTCCTGTGACAGATCAATTAGGTCTAAATGCGCTTACTGTGCATCTTAAGGATGACCCAATAAGCGGCAATATTGGCAATTTAATTAACGATGCGGGCGATATTCAAGGCACGATTGATTACAACACAGGTCAGTGCATTGTGACACCAACAGCTTCATACAAAACATTTAACTATGTGTATGAGGCACGATATATAGAAACTTATGCGTCTGCATAAAGGTGGCCTAAATGTCTTTTAATTTTCCAGTTACATCCCGAATTAATGGCACGACACAAGAATTTCGGGCTTATAACGAAACATCTATTTCAGTGAAATACCGCGATAGTTCTGGTGTAAACCAAAGCAGCACTATTGCTGTAGCGGATAAGTTACGACTTGACCTGTCATCAGGTTATGACGAGCAGATTTTGACAGGCTCAGCACGTTTTAGGGTGGGTGCTGATACTTTCTTAGATCGTGATGGGCAGATT
This sequence comes from Acinetobacter sp. Lyrl_1, assembly GCF_051948795.1. Taxonomy (NCBI): domain Bacteria; kingdom Pseudomonadati; phylum Pseudomonadota; class Gammaproteobacteria; order Moraxellales; family Moraxellaceae; genus Acinetobacter; species Acinetobacter sp. Lyrl_1. The sequence continues at coordinate 31,508 of NZ_JAYJLK010000004.1, read as the reverse complement.
TATCGCAATGTAGACCCATCAAATAACAGTGGCATTGCGTCGGGTTCGATTCAATACGGTACAGGCCTGGTTGAAATTGAGTCATGGACACCAGGCGGTGACAACACTATCCGTTTGGACTCACTCACGACAACAACCGACTTGCCACCGATGAACCAAGTCAGCTTTAGAACTCCTGTGATTCCAATACGCCCGCAGTCTTTAACTGTGGTTGTAGCATCATTAGAGCATGGTCAATTGACACTGACTACCGATGAAAATGGCGTGATTGAAACAAGTCTTGCACACGGCAAGATTAATCACATCACAGGTTTTGTGGATATTTATTTCTACGATAAAACCGAAATTACTGAAGCCAATCGTGCAGAAATTATCGCCAAAGATTGGTATGACGCTCGTATGGAGTATGAGGAAGCGAGCAAAACCTACATCAATGTACCAGTTTGGATTGATGGTTCATCGGTGCGTTATAACGCCATTGCCTACACCTACATCCCGCTTGATTCTGAAATTTTGGGGCTGTCTGCTACACGCTTGCCATTGGATGGGCGTGTGCCTATTTTCCGAGTTGGTGACATTGGTATTGTCAGCTCAAGCAAAACGCAGGAATTGCCAAGCCATATCGCAGGGCAGATTTACAACCTGAATCACCAGCGTATTTCGTGGTGTGAGCTTGAAGATAGTCAAGGTACCAAAGTGCCATTTGATATGTATGTAGTTGATTATGACTACGGCAAAGTGACGCTAAATGGTGATTTTGTTATGGGTGCTTTGGTTGCGCCACTCACTGCTAAATACCGTTATCAGGACATGGGTTTGATTCGTGATGTGCAGATCAGCGGTCAGCTAACCTTTACCAAGCCATTAACCCATAACTACGATGCAGCAGATACGATTGTTGGCTCTACATTGGTCATTGGTGATATGCAGTCGCGATATACACGTAAATTTGTGCAACAAACGTGGAATAACGCATGGGCAGATGAGCCAGAGGGTAGCGGCATTTCAGCCAACTATAACGATGCGTTATATCCAATTGCTGTGACGAATAAAGGCGCTATTCAAGAGCGATGGGCTTTGGTATTTACCAGTGCTAGCGCATTTAGAGTGATTGGTGAAACCACAGGTCAGCTATCAATTACTGGCTCAACAAGCGCAGATTTTGCACCCATAAATCCAGTAACTGGCATTCCATATTTCACGATCAAGAAAGAAGGTTGGGGCGCAGGCTGGGCCAATGGCAACGTCCTGCGATTCAATACCGTGGCCGCAAACTTCCCAGTGTGGGTAATCCGTACAGTGAAGCAATCCGAACCAACCGTCATGTCAGATCAATTCCAGATCATGCTGCGTGGTGATATTGATCGTGTGCTGTAAGTATTAATTTTAATATGACCGCTATATGCGGTCTTTTTTATGGGTTATAGAATAATGAGTTTAGTGAAACATTATATTCATACCATGCAAGGTATCCCGCAGCTATCAAATAGCTGGGGGAGTATGATTGCGTTACTAGATGCGATTTTAGTAACAGGTTTTAACTTCATACCAGTGACTTCTATCACTCGTAATGGTAACCAAGCTACTATTCATTTTGCACTCAACCATGGTTTTTTAGAGCGCCAAGTTATACGAATTACTGGCTCAACAAATGAATGGAATGGGGACTATAAGGTATTTTCAGCCACAAGTGATACTGTCACTATTTTATGTGAGGAAACGCTGCCGCTAACAGCTCAAGGCACAATTATTTGTAGTGCAGCACCGTTGGATTTTGAGATTGTATTTAAAACAGCAGAAGGCTCAACAACACCCAAAAGAGCGTATCGATCCACAGCTCCAGACTCACTTGGTTTGATGCTTTTAGTGCATGATTTTGTTGCAACTGGTGGTTCGGCCACCGGTGCCAAATTTGCCAAAGTCGGGGTTGTTTCTGAGATGTCTGACATTGACACAATCACGGGCGTGCAGATGCCATTCAACCCAAGCATCCCGAATGCCAACTGGGAATACTCGAACTCAAGCCATGGTTGGGCAAAGTGGTATTATAAGACTGCAAACCCAACCAATGGAGACCTTTTTTCTGATGTGCGAGATAGTTCAGCACCGGCAAATATTGCTGCTCCATTTTACATTGCAGGAGATGACAAGTCTTTCGCCTTACACGTTTGTCCTATCTCTAATGCCACTATTTATCTAAGCTATGGTTTTTTCCAGTTTTATGATGCTGTTATTAATTCAGATAATCAGCTTTTACTGGCTTTTGGTGTAAATAGTCGTCGCACGCAGACTAACTATTTATTGACTATGGCACGAGATAGTCTTGGTATTAATCATTACAAAGAACCAAATTCGGACTACACTGGAGACCCTACACCAAATTTAAAAGGTGTGCTTTGGTTTAATCAAAACGGGCAGGCAAATTACACTCTTTTGGGTAAGTCGTATCATTATATGCAAGACAGGTCTGGTGAGTTTTATACAATAGATTCAAGTAATGCTACTCAAGACATCCTGATTTGTGATGTCAATGGCGTAGTGCGTGGAACCGTGCCATTCATTAAGTGGCAAATAGGTTCTCCGAAAACAGAGTATGTGAAACAAATTGATAATAGTTTCAACCTGTCGGGCGTAGTTATTACAGGTGTTATCTTGATTACATCAAGAACAGCTTTATCTCTGGAGGCTATTTAAATGATTTTATCCAAGTCAAATGTAATTAAGCCACACTTGTTTGCGGAGAGAAAGATAGTGAAAGGGAAAGTCAAGATTAATGGTATTCCTTCATGCAGGCTTGTGCGGGTATATGCTGGCATAGGCGGTAGGCTTTTGGCGCAAACTCTAAGTAATAAGAACGGAGATTATGAATTTGTATTGCCGCATCAGCCAAGCTACGTGGTGGCAGCTTTTGATCATTTAAAAAATTATAACGCAGTCATTCAGGATAACGTGGTGCCAAAATGAGTAAAACATCAGTTAATGCTCGGCTTGCCATGATTCAAGCCTTTGCAAATTTTATGGATAGCGGTAGCCAAAGTGCTACCGTTATTTTTTATGAAGGCGTGCAGCCTGCTAGTCCTGCTATAGCAGCAGATTCGAATAGTGCCCTGGTGACACTCACATTCCCAGAACCTTGTATTAAAGAAACTACAGCCACCTATGTTGAATTACACCCAACTGATATAGGTACAGTTATTAAGGCTGGCACAGCCACTTGGGCGCGTATTTTTAACGGTGCGGGCGATGTGGCAGCGGATTTAACTGTTGGCACAGATATATCGCTGGCAAATACCAATTTAGTTGTGGGTGGTACGTTGTTTACCCAGTCCATCAAACTTAGACCGTAAATAGAGGTGTGCATGTGGGAATTAATAATGAAATTGATGCACATCAAATTGACCTAAATTTTACAAAGCCGCTTGAAAATGTCGATGCTCACAATGTTGTCTTGAACTTCGGTGATGAAAGTTCTGTAAATACTGCAGTCATAGATACTGTTCTGGATACTGCATTCAGCTTTGAAGTCGTTGCAGTTTTTGGAAAAGATACTGATATTGTTGGGCAGATTGATACTGTCTTAGACACCAGTTTTAGCTTTGAAATTGTTGCTGAGTTCGCTGAAAACCTGTGTACGATTGATACTGTTTTAGATACCGCATTTCAGTTTCAAATTGATGCTGTATTCGATATTAATCACATTGTCGGGGTGTCTTATGCATTTGATACCAGTTATCAAAAGGCAATCACAGCTTTAAGTGTCACGGAAATACCGTGGGCAAAACCAATTTTAAGAGTCTCAAATCAGGCTCTTTTTTATGACCAAGGCTTGGTGCTCAGTCAGCAAGCTATGGCGGGTTTTGATCGTTCTGATTCGCTTACACAAGCAGTCAGAATTGAACACGAGAAAGCTACTGGCCTGCAGACTGATGCGTATTTAGTTTGGCAAACAGGTGACAAGCGATTCATTCACCAGAGCTACTTATTTGATGAAACCTTAAAGCTGCGTATCAATCGAGTCACAGACTGGCACGAAATGATTCGTAAGCGCCGCAATATCACGTATGCGCATGAAGTGGCCCACGTCTTTGAAAAGCATTTTACCTTTGGGTGGGACAAAGGCTTAGAGATTGTCACGACTGATGATTTGGCTTGGGAAAAAGCCAAGGCGATTCATTATCGCAAGCATCCAGTTCAACCATGGCCAAAGCCTGAATTACCGCAATACGAAGGCACGGGCGATTTAAATTTTATCTGCTTATGTCATGAAGTTGATGCGCATAACATCATTTTAAACTTCGGTGCTAATGACTGTATTCCCGCAATTCCGAATCAAAACTGGTGGTATATCTTGAATAGTTTATCTGTGACACGGCTTGATAATGATGCAGAGATTTTAGTGTATGACGGTAACTATCGTACTGACCGCAGTAGCTGGGCTTGGTCGTATAGCTTAACTGTGCCGCATACTGAAATTTCAAAGCTAGAGCCAATTAACGGGCAGCCAGTGATTTTGAAAATCATGGTGAATGGGCATGAGCATCACATGCTGCTTGAGAACCGCACACGTTCACGCAGTTTTGGCAATATTACTTATACACTCACAGGTCGCAGTCAAACCGCTTTACTTGATGCGCCGTATGCGCCCTTACGCTCTTTTTTACAAGAGAATGAGCGCACATCGGTACAACTTGCTCAAGCTGAATTAGATCGTGTTTTTAGCGATACTGTACTGAATTGGCAATTGATTGATGATTTAGGCTGGATCGTAGCAAACAACAGTTTAAGTTATTCCAACCTTGCGCCAATCGCAGCCATTAAACTGATTGCAGAAAGCGGAGGTGGTTTTATTTATAGCGAAAAGGGTAGCAATACACTTTCAATTAAACCACTTTATAAAAAGACATTTTGGGATGCGTTCACGTCTAATGATTATGACCGCTTAGTGCCTGATTCACTCGTTACAAGCCAGTCCACAGACTATGAGCTTTATCCTGATTATAACGGCATCACACTGACAAACGATAAAACGGGCAAGCAAGCGCAAGTCAAACGCACAGGCACAGCAGCAGACGTGCTATTGCCCCCTGAAAACAATTCTTTGTTTGATGTGGTCAGCATGGGCGCATTCGGTAAAGCCAAACTAGCCAAGGCGGGCATGGTTGAAACACACACATTGACTATGCCGATTTCTGCAGAAGTGGGTGAGTGTGCACCTGGTGAAGTTTTTGCATTTAGTGCCGAGTGGTGGGGCATTGTTGAAAGTGTCAGCGTGTCATTCAGCCATGCAAAGGTGAACCAAACTGTCAAAGTGGAGCGTGTGAATCGTGAGTAATGCACTGCAGCGGTTGATTGATTTAATGCCTAAAGCGCCTGAATTTGTGGGGCAAATCACGCATGAGAATCATCCGAATTATAAAGTTTTAGTTGTGGATGGTTCGGGCTTGGTCATGTGTACCAGTACGACTCGCTATAACGTCGGTTCAACGGTTTTCATTTCAGATGGGGAGATCAAACGCTTGGCGGCAAGCGGTGATGTAGTACAGATTGAAGTGTAAAAATTTAAATTGAAGCAAGCGTCCGAAAGGGCGTTTTTTTATGTCTGGAGAAAAGACAATGCAAGAAAACACGTTACCGTGGGTCATTAAATTAGTTCCAGCAGTTGTGGGGGCAATCCTTGCTTTAGTGCTAAGTGGGGATATTGATAAAGAAGGGAAAATCCAAGTGACGTTAGGCGTGATTGGCAAGTTCTTATTTAGTGTGTCAGTCAGCTTATATGGCGGTGCTGCATTCATTGAATACTACGAATTAAACCAATATTCACACATGGCACAAGGCTTTGTGATGTTGATTTTCGCTGTATTTGGATTACTGACGATTGGTATCGTTTATCAATCAATTGCACTGATGCAAGGCAAATCAATTGCAGAAGTCATCGCGGAAGTGAAAGCTGCTTTCGTTGCGATTATCGGGGGTAACAACAAGTGAAATTAATTAATGATTGGAAACAAGCTTGGAAACTCAAGTCAGTTCAAGTAGGCGCATTAAGCGCCTTTTTTTACGTCTTGATGTATGCGGCTTTTGAACTACTTTGGCTATTTGGCTCTAATTTTCCGCAATTTTGGGCAGCAGTACCACAAGAAATTAAAGAGCTATTGCCACACTCATGGGTGCTATGGCTTGGCTTTTTAAACAATGTGCTAAGTGTTTTTGCGCGGTTAAAAGCGCAGCCTGAATTGCACACAGGGGTAAATCAGTTTGTAGCAATTACAGCAGGGCACAGCAATACCGACCCTGGTGCAGTAAACGGCAAAATTAAAGAAGCGGATCTGGTGGTCAACTTCCGCAATGCAGTGACCCACTATTTGCGTGAGGTAGGCCTGCAAGTCAAAACCGATGGTACTGGCACTAAAAACGATCCATTGTCTGCTGCGGTAAAGTTGATTCAAGGCTCAAGTTTTGCGGTTGAATTTCACATGAATGCTGCAGCGTCAAAGCAGGCAAACGGAATTGAAACAATCGCACTGCCAAAAGACAAGAAACTTGCACAGAACTTATCTAAAGCTGTAGCCGATGCACTAGGCAGCCGCTTACGTGGGGACAACGGCTGGATTGATCAAAGTAAATCAGCGCGTGGTCGACTGGCATACGTAAATGCTGGCGGTCTGATTGTAGAGCTTGGTTTTATTTCCAATGAAGACGAACTTGCTCGATTCAATGCACGTTACTGGCTGGCTGCAAAAGCTGTAGCCAAAGTTTTAATTGATTATGAAAAAGGACTTAAATAATGACTACATTAACAATTGAACAAGTCGCCAAATCCACGCTTGAAGTTGCTGAATCTGGCGGCCCAATTCTAAGCCAAGTAGCGAAGTACATGGATGCAGCTGAAAAGCTAAAAAACAGCACTTTGTCTGGTGAGGAAAAGCGAAACTGGGTTATTGAGTATGCTAAGAAAGAAATCAAAGATGTGTTTAATAATCTTGATTACTGGCTGCCTTTAATCATCCGCTTTATTAATGCTGTTAAGACCGCATTCAATTTGCTCAAGAAAGCTATTTTTTAATTAAAAAAGCCCTCAAGTGAGGGCTTACATTATCTCCAATCTTTAACAAGATCTTCAAGTTCGCAATAGATTTTATTGTTATTTCGCTGTTTTCTTAACTCGTAAACGTAAGGTTGAACTGCATCCCAATCCTTAATAACGGAGGATCGTCTCATTTTTTTATAAATTTCCCCATCTAGAGCACCTTCAGAAATACCAGTAGCCAAAAACTCATAATGATCTAGATAGGCAAATATAACCCTATTTTGTTCAGAGTGCTTATTAACATCACATGCATAAGTTGTGATATTTATGGTTTTATCATTCCTTAATTCTAAAAACTTGTTCTTGCACTCTAAATATGCTGGGTCTGACTTCTCATGAAGAGCGAGATCAATCGTAGCGCGCTGTCTTGCCTTTTTCTCGCTTTGAAAGTTTTGTACTTTCAGCTCTCCGACTTGCTTTGCGTTAAAAATAAGTGCGCCAGCAGCAACAATCAAACTACCTGTTTGTAGCCAAGTTGGGAGGCTCATCCCTAGAAATAAAATAGAATCACTCAAGCTACAATCCTTAAAACAAAAAACAACCCTCAAAGGAGGGTTGTTTTTACAATTTCAATAACGTGATATTAAAGGTCGCAACCCTCGAAGCACTCGATAGCTGCAAAAATAACTTTAGCATTGCTCATATTGGTTCTCCTCGGATGGGTTGAATCTTAATAAAATTATAATAGAATTTGCTTTAGGTGACACAGAACCTATAACGCTCATGTAAACCCGTTATATATCGTTATGCACCGTTATATGTGGTTATAATAAGAAATGACCGACCAACTAGCAAGTGAAATTGCATAAAAACACAAAATGGTAAATATAAGAATATTCGTATAGTGTGCAATCTCTCATTTTTATAACTCCTTTATTGTTAGTGCAAACCCTACGCAACAAGGCGTGTTGGGGTTTGCTGTTTTAGGATACATGAAATCACCAACTGTCTACCATATCCGCCCAGTCTTGCATCATCTTTCTACGATCAGATAAATATTTAGCATGGTTGTAGGATGCCCGTGTCTTATTATCATCTGCATGTGCCAACTGTGCTTCAATCCATTTTTCATCATAGCCATGCTCATTCAGTAGAGTGGAAGCAGTAGCGCGAAAATCGTGTGCTGTGACAGTAGATAACCCCATATATTCAAGCATTCTATTTAAAGTGGTACGTGACAACATGCAGTTGCGCTTTTGTGGCGATGGAAACACATAAATCTGATCGCCTGATATGGTTTTTTGCTTTAGCAATAGCTCGTGAAGCTGGGTAGACATAGGCACAACATGTGTTCTATTTTTTTTCATTACTCGTTCTTGCTGCGCCTGTCTTGACGATCTAGGCAGGGTGATGGTCTTTGCATCAAAATCTATGTATGACCATTCCAGTTTTCTAATCTCAACAGTTCTCAGCATTGAGTAAAGCATGGCAAGACCAGCATTTCTAACAGTAGTTGAGCCGTTATAACTTTTAAGTTTTTCCCGCAAAGCTTTCCTTTCCTGTGGATTCAATGGGCGGGCGTGTTCAACTTCAGGTTGAGAAATAACACTTCTTAGTGCATAGGTTGGGTCATTATCGAGTCTTGATGTAATAATGGCGTACCTCATCACAAGCCCAATGAAACGACGATTTAGATTTGCTGCTGCCTCTCCAGTTCCAAATCTCGGCGAACTACTGATTCGTTGAACCGTATTCTTCATTATGCTGAATATGTGTGCTGACGTAATTTCCTTAATTGGCATTGAGCCAATCTCTTTATACACATCCATTTCCATACAGTTTCTAAAGCGTTCAACATAGTCTGCAGATTTATGTTTCATTTGCTCGGTTGCATATTCTTCTGCTATTGCTTTGAATGTATTACTTGCCTTGATTCTTCTTTCTAGTTTTTCTTTTTTCTTTTCTGTAGATGGGTTTAATCCCTGAGCCAACTTTGCACGCGCATCATCTTTTAATCTTCTTGCTTCCTGCAGGGTGACGGCAGGATATTCACCAAAACTTATAGTGCCTTCCTTGCCATTTATGGTGTACTTAAATCGCCATATTTTTTTGCCAGTTGGGCGAACCTCAATATAAAGGCGCTCAGCATCAAGCAAACGATACACTTTGTCCTGCGGCTTTAGAGTTTTAACTTTTGCATCTGTGAGCATGACGGGTAAGACGGGTAAAATATAAGTTACCCGTTACGATACCCGTTTTTATGTCGGATTAGAATAGATTGAAAGCGATTAAAATAGATTGGTATTTTTATAATATGCAGAATTGGTGTGGTTTTGGCAGACTAATACAGATTAAGGCAGAATTTCATTATCAGAATTATTTAAGATGACGATTTTCATAAGAAATGCTTCTTTAAATTCAATAAATTGGGAAAATTGAGAGTATTTAAAAGGAAAAACGGGCGATTTCCAATTAAATCGCAAATACAGTGCGTTTGAGATGGCTCTATTATGCGATAAGAATGGGGGAAAGTATTGCTTATTGATAAATATTTTTTTGGTGTGCTTGCCAAAATGAGCAGCAGTATCACAACGATTAAAAACTAGAAAGCTAAGCGCTAAAAAAGCCCAATGTTGGGCTAAAGAAGACAGCTTTTACAAACTTGGCATCACAGCCAATAACATACTTCCCTGATACTACTGCTCGCTTTATGCCGAATTAGTCCAAATTCAACCCGCTTGGCAGATTGAAAGTACAGAAATTGGCTAGGCACTTATAGTGAAAAGAACTTAAGATGAAATAAGTGTATATATTTTTAGGATCATGAGTTCATTAATGAAAATTTACCAAGTTGATGCTTTCAGCCATGAATTGTTTAAAGGCAATCCCGCCGCCGTGCTTGTGAGTAAAACATGGTTAGCTGATGATTTAATGCAAAATATCGCATTGGAAAATAATCTGTCCGAAACCGCTTTTGTCAAAATGATAGATGCAGAAAACTTTGAAATCCGCTGGTTTACACCTACAACAGAAGTCGATTTTTGCGGACATGCCACACTTGCCAGCAGCTTTGTTTTATTTAAGGATTATACAGAGGCAAAGACAATTCAATTTCATGTGAAAAATCTGGGGATTTTTACAGTTCAGCAACAGCAAGATGGCAAAATTTGCATGAATTTCCCAATTCGTGCTGCCCAACAAGTTGAAGATTATCCCGATATTTTACGCCAAGCTTTGACTAAACCATTTAAAAACGTCTATATCAATGCGCAAGCCTATATTGTGGAATATGAATCGGTACAAGATGTGTTAGATGAACAGCCTAACCTTGAATTATTAAAACAATTGGGACAGTTGCGCACAGCCATTACGGCACAGTCGAGTGTTGATGTTGCGATTACTGCCTCTGCAAATACACAGTATGACTGCGTATCGCGTTATTTTGCACCAGCCATGGGCATTGCAGAAGACCCTGTTACAGGCTCAATTCATACTGCAATTGCACCGCTTTGGGCAGAAAAATTGCAGCAAACTGAACTTATGGCTTATCAGGCTTCAGCCCGAGGTGGCGTACTGTATTGCAAAATTTTACCTAATGATCGCATCGAAATTTCAGGTTATGCACAGCTATATTTGCAGGGCAAAATCATGATTTAAACTATGTCCTGCATTAGACTTCTTTCATCCTTTAAAAATGATCAAATGCTTAGTCAAATTTACGATTGATCATTGCTTTATTTTTGTCATATTGAGTTTTCATCTTTCTTTATTGGAAAAAAAGCTGAGATGATAGTAGTTTGCTCGTTTTGCTTGGTTTAAATCATATATTTTGCAAATTTTTACGGTTGATTTAATCGCAGCTTGGTATGCTGTTGCGCTCCAGTTGAAAATTGCCATTTTCGATGGCAAATCAAAAATAGAATGAAATTAATCGGGAAAAAGAAGTTGCTACGTTTTAAAACCCTCACTTTATCTTTATGTGTGCTGGCATTCAATGGCGTGGTTTTCGCCCAGCCAGTTTTAGTAAAATCTCAGCAAGAAATACAAGAATATCAACTTGATAATGGCTTAAAAGTCATTTTGGCACCCAATCAAAAAGAAAATAAAGTCTTTATGAATATGGTGTATTTAACGGGTTCATTGAATGATCCCCAAGGCAAAGGTGGTTTGGCACACTTGTTGGAACATTTGGCATTTAAAGGTACAGAAAATGTACCTGCCGAGGAATTTCAGCGCCGTTTAGATCAATATAGTTTAATGCACAATGCCAGCACCGACTATTACTCCACTAAATACACCAACATCATTCGTCCTGAAACTCGCGCCGTCAATGAGATGATTTATCTTGAAGCGGAACGCATGGATAAATTGGTCATGCAGGAAAAATATGTGCCTGCCGAAATTGCGATTGTAAAGCGTGAACGCGAAGTGCGTATGGATCAACCGTTTTCAGTCTTGTTAGATCAGGTGTGGAAATCGGCCTATGGCAATCAGTATTTCGGACGCTTACCCATTGGCGATTTAAATGAACTGCAATCCATTAAAATGCAGGAGTTAAATCAATTTTATCGCACATGGTACGCGCCGAATAATGCCATTTTAGTGATGACAGGCAAGTTTGATCAGGCAGCGGTGTTAAAACAAATTGATCAACATTTTAGTCCAATTGCAGCACGACAAATTCCCAAACAAGTACAAGTGCCACGATTAGACAGCAACAAAATTCAGCAACGAAATTTTGTGGTACAAAAGGGCAGTCAACTGGCCAAGTTTAATCTGTATTTAAATGGCAATGACGAAAAGATCAAAACCGCTTTGGTGCTGTCACCATATTTACATACATTGCAACCGAGTGGGCATTTGTATCAAGCACTGGTAGAAACAGGCAAAAGTACCATGGTGCAGTCCAGCACATGGTTAGATCAAGATTTTAATTTGGTGTTGATGGGGGCTTTGTATGCACCCAATCACGATGCCAAGCAAGTACAAACTGGCTTGAATCAAAGCATCGAACAGGCAAAAAACTTTGATGATGCCGAGTTACAACGCGTCAAAAACCTGATTCAAAATCAGGCAGACAGTGTGATGAATGATGCGGTGGCTTTGGGTGGTCGCTTGAGTGATTATGCTGTGGCTTATCAGGGTGATTGGACACAATATTGGCGTGATTTAAACAATATTCAACAGTTAAATGCAGATGAACTAAATCAGCGTTTAAAACAGTTCTTCACTGCGCAGCATCGGGTCATTGGCGATATTCAGCCCACACCTGAAGATCAAAAACAGGCACTCACAGCAAAAAATAATCTAAATACAGCAAAAACTTTAGATCAGCAAGATACACCTGTTACACCTTTGAAAGATGTGAAAAGTTATCAGCAAGAAGTGACAGACTATGTGCAAAAATCTAAACAAGCTTTGATTCAAAATGAAAAAAAGATTCAGCGTGGCAGCTTAAAAAATGGTGCCAAGTATGCATTATTTCCAACTGCAACTCGTGATGATAAAACCTATGCCACTATTTCGGTAAATTTTGGTACGGCACAATCTTTATTTAAGCAGGGCGAAATTTTAGATTTAACCGCATATTTGTTGCTGCGTGCATCTCAAGAGCATAGCTTGCAAGACATTGCCGATCAGTCAATTGCTGCAGGCGGTTCAGCGTTTGCCCAAGCCGATGCTAATGCGATTCATATTCAAATTGTGGCAAAAAAAGAAAAGTTTAATGCGTTTTTTAACTTTGTTTTAGATGTCATGCAAAATCCAAGCTTTGAGCAAAGTCAGTTTGATTTAATTCGTTCTCAAAGTTTATCCAGTTTAGAACGACCTTATACCGAGCCTGAAACTGTGGCAGCTTTGACTATGGCGCGTTTAATTGAAATTTACCCGCAGGGCGATTTACGCTATCACTTCGAACCTGAATTTGCGAAGCAACAACTGCAAGCTGCAACCCAAGCGCAGGTGCAGCAGTTATATCGTCAATTTTTTGCCATGAATCATGCACAGATTGCCATTACAGGTGAGTTTGATCCGAAACAAATCAAAAAAACTTTAGTTCAGCGCTTAGGACAATCGCGAAATACGGAAGCATATCAACGCTTAGATTCAGCCTATACGGCATATCCTGCGAAAAAGTTGCATGTATTGGCAGAACAGCGCGAATTTGGCAGTTATCAAAGTTTATTGACCTTGCCTTTGGGCGTAAATCATCCTGACACACCTGCCATGATGGTGCTGAGTTATATTTTGGGCGAATCGCAATTGTCTTCACGTTTGGCGCAAGAATTACGTGAAAAAAATGCATTGGTTTATGGTTTTAGTAGTGGTTTGAGTTTAAGTGAATTTGAACAATCGGGTGCGCTCAGTATTTCTGCACAATACAGTGCAGGCAAGTCGGCTCAAGTGTCACAGGCGGTGCATAAAGTGTTGCAGGATTTGCGCCGTGATGGTGTCAGCTTGCAAGAAGTTGAAGCTGCAAAAGCCGATATTTTGAAAAAACGTGTGACTGCCTTAGAAGATGAACGCAGTATCCACCGTATGTTGGTGCCACAATTAGAACAAGGTCGTGATTTACGCTATCGTGAACGACGTGATCAAGCGTTGGCAAAACTCAGCAAAGCCGATGTAGATGCTGTGATTCAGAAATATTTACGCTTAGAACATTTGCTTGAAGTAGCCGCCGATCAATATGGTCAAGCCAATGTTGAAGTGCTTCCGTTAAAGCCGCAGTCTAAATAAAGATTCAATTAATTTTGAGTAGAAAAACGCATCCATTTCGATGCGTTTTTTGTCTTCAAGTTTGCTATCTATGCTCAATTGGCTAAAGCTTTATAAACGATAAAACTGTTTGGCATTATGATGAAACACTTGCTGCAAAGCATTTGGATGATAGGCCGCAACAATATCACTGGTCGCATCAATTAAATTGACCAAAGACGTGCTCACCCGATCCATTGGGAAATTTGAGGCAAACATCAACCGATATATTCCAAAGCTTTGTAAGGCATGCTGAATCAGTGGTGCAGTTAAATCTATAATTTCCTGTTTTGAGGCTTCACGTTTTTGCAAGTGAAATTGATGACCTAAAACAGGCATAAATAACCCTGAAATTTTACTGTAAACATTTGGGCAGTGTGCCAACTCGGCAATATCTTCTTGCCAACGAAATAGAATATTTTCTCGTGCTGTTTTGGTCACGCCTGTATGTGTGCCAACTTGCCCGAACAGTCCTGCTGGTGTGCCCAAATGGTCAAGCACAATAGAAGTTTCTGGAAATTGTTTGGCCAATGCCAAGACATCACCCAGTTGGGTCGAATACGTCCATGCATCAAAACTTAAATTATATTGCGCCAAAGCTTCAAAACCTTTTAGAAACTTTTTGTTCCGATATAAGTGTGGTTCGTCTGCCCAAGCAAAAATCCCGCGATCTTCATGCACGGCTGCCATTTTACGAATTCCGCGAAAATGCGGAGAAGCTTTGTGATGTAATTTGAGAATTTTCTTAAAATTAGAATCGCGCGGGTCTGCAGTGGCGACAATCGCGCCCAAAGCCAAACCATTATTTTTAAAATCCAGACTTTCTATAAATTCGGTTTCACCAACTACGCCTTTGCCTTTATGGTCGTGCCAATTGGCTTCAATATGCACGACTTTTTCAGCCGTATAAAAACCTAAGTCACGGGCATAATGCTCAGGTAAATAGGGCGATGTGACGTGCTCGGTGCGTCCTAAAGTTTCAATGAGTGTTTTCGGTTTTATCAGGCGGATGGTTTTATCTAGCAAATTGGGATGCTTGCCCAAAAGCTTAACAGCAAGTCGTGCGCTGTGTGGCGTGTTGTACGGATCCCATTGATGAATATGTGCATCAATGAGTGCAAATCCTAGATTCTGCATAATCATCCTGTTTTTATGACGCTAGTATTTCACTATTCAAAGCCATCATGTTGCAAAAGGGAAGGGTTATTTATCGAAAAACTACAAATTTGAAAAATTGCCGCAATAAAAAAAGCCCTGTAGGGCTTTGTTTATACGCAAAATTAATGATCGTGCGAGTGGTCGTGATCATGTTTATGGGTATGGAATTCTTCGTTGTGGCGGAAGCGCAAATAGTTTTCAAACTGTTCGCAATATTCGTCATAGTTATCTTCAAGCATCATTTGAAATTGCTGCAAGATATATGACATAACTTGGTCTTTGGCATCGCGCATTTCATTGCCATCTTTAAAATTATTGGCTGCCACCCAAGTATTAAAACGTGCAGTAGCAAATAACATGGCAGCACTCACCTGACCACGAATTTCGGCAGGTTTTACTGTCGAGCCTTTTTCAAAATGACAGAAGCCATTGGCCTGTTTAATAAATTCATCGGCACGTTCAAAAAAAGCCGCATTTAATGCTTCTTCTTCGGTTACATCGGTTGCTTCAATCTTTTGAACCATGAATTTTTCCTAAGCTAAAAATCTGAATGTTTCATTATAGGCAAAGCCTTGCAGAAACAAAACCTTTGCCTTAAGCTAAAAATAGCCTAAGCAAAATTGGAGTGGCTGATGCAAGATGCGATTGCGGTACAAAGTTTAAAAAGCGACATTGCTTTATTACGTCAAAATATTTGGCCACCCGTGCAACTTGCCCATGTTGAAGGCTTGCCGATTTACTATGGTACACGTGCAGAAGTAGCAGAATACTATAAGCAATGGACAGGGTTGATTGAACGCGCGCAGGATTTATTTCAACCTTTTATGCAAGATGAAGTCATTGATGCGGTGCATTTGCCCAGTCATTTGAACTTGCCCTTATTTTATTTTCATGTCGATCGGATTCGAGTGAATAAAACCCGCGCCAAAGAATCGAAAACTTTTCGGGGGATTGCCAGCCTGATCGAAAAATGTGGGCAATTTGAACCGCAGGAAATTCAGCTCATGCAGCGTTGGTTAGACAGTGATGACAATGCAGCACTGGTGGCACATCGTGAGTTTATTGATTTGCGTACTTATGTGTTTCAGCATGGGCAAAGTGACTACACGCGCACCCGTTTTTATGTGAATGGTATTGTATTAAGTGTCGAACCATATTTTGAACTGGTCGATGCCCGAGATAAGCCACGTAAGCAGCGTAGTGACAGTTATCAAGACCCTTTGGCAGATAACCAAACATGGAAAGTATTTGGTAAATATCGTTAATCTTTTAGAAAGTTTGGAATTTGCAGATTAAATACTAATCTAAGATATAAAAAATAAGCTCAACATGAAATGAATCCCTGTTGAGCTTAAATGTGATCATTGATTGATGATCAAACTTCAACTACGACCAAAAAGGCTGACTTTCAGCAAACTGCTGTAAATCCTGTTCAATCTGTATGGAAATATGACGTTCTTCCGACGCAATCCAACCCAATACAAACCATGTTTTCGGTTCAGTTTGAGCATGGCTTTCATATAGACCTTGTGCCACCATTAAATCATTAAAATGCCCTAAAGTTTCCTGTAATGGTTTTAGGGTTTTTAAATACGTTTTGACGTCATCTTCTGCAAATAAACTACTCACAAACTCCACGGTATAGCGTAAACGTTTTACACGCTTACGCGTGCGGTGTTTAGATTCCACATCCAAGGTTTGGAAATGACCTGCATCATCACAAATTTGTTGATGCATTTTCTGCAAGCGTTTACGTAATACTTTTTTGAATGGTTTTGATTCTGCATCTGCAATCGCAGCCGAATGTGCAAAACTCATAAGTTGTAACAGTAATAAGGTTGTGGTCGGTGAGCGGAAAATTGCATCAATCGCAATGTTTTCAGATGCTGCAGGTGGTAGTTCGGTAATAGGTGAGCCTGCGTTTTCAAGTTGTGGAATCAGACTTTCGCGCAAAGCATCTTGATCGCGGGTCGAACCTAACTGCTGAAAAAGTGTCGCCAATTGACTTTCCCAATTGTTATTTGCCAACGCATCATATTCAGCAAAAATTTTTAAGGCACTGCGTAAACGTCGAATGGCAACACGCGCTTGATGCACATACCCACTGGCATAATCTTGACTGGCAATCGCAGTTGCATTTGGCAGCAAGTGTGCCAAACAATTCTGGGTAATTTGCGCCAACAACTCATGCATATTTTCGGGGTGTTGCAATTGCAAGGTACTTTGCTGCTGTACAGGAATCATGGTTTCATTGTTATACAGCATATTGCCACGCTGCGATTTACTGCGTGTGTCGAGCCATAAATGATATTTTTTAATCCACGGCTGAATATAGGCAATTAAGTCTGCAATTTCACCTTGTTTCAGTTCAAACTCAACTTCGTAAATTTCAACCGATTTTTTGCTTTGGCGGATTTCACCTAAATCAAAAGCAACTTCAATTTGGCTGTTTTTATAATGTGCCAATTGGCTGTAGCGTAAAACATCGGTTTCAAACTGCAGGGTTAAATCTACCTCTGAACCGTCTAAGGCTTTTTTTAAAATCTTTCGTGCTTGTTTATGATTTTCATAACATGCCAAATCACACAATTCAGGCGCATCATGTCCTAATTCATGTTCAAGCTCAAAGCGTTCATAATGTTGTGGACTAGGCGCTTTTAAAGTTTGTTTCCAAATATCGCCCTCTAAACGCTGACGCAGGGCAATGCGTTGCTTGGCTAAGTGCTGTTCAGGACTATCATAATATTTAGCCCATAAGCGTTGTTGTTGAACCAGTTTGTTCTTTTTAAATGCTTTTTCAAATGCCGCACGATAGTTGTGTGGAATTTGAAATTTTAATTCTATTTCACACATCGGGAATGCCCTCGATGAAACAAGATAAGTTCTCTTTACTATAGTGTAAATCTATAAATGAACAAGGGGAGAACTGTGAACAAAAGCTTGAAAAATAAAATAATTTGTATTCAGTTTTTAACACAAAGCAGCCGAATGAATATTCACAAGGCTGCCGTTGTATTGCAGTATTTTTAGTGTGTGCTTTGAGGATGTTAAGGATACTTATTTTAAGAATTTACGGCTCACCATAAATTGTTCTGTCGCTTCCAATAAACGCTGTGCATACACTTCCTGTTTTGCAGTGAGCCAACCTAAAACAAACCAGTCGCTCGCTTCCAATTCAGTTTGTTGAATGTATGCTGCAGAAGATGCCAACACTTGATATTCCTGTGCTGCAAGCTGTGCATCATTCAAAGCTTTACTATATTTCTGCAAATTTTTGACATCATAAATATGCGTCAAAATGGGGAAGCTAAATTTTAGTTCCTGAATACGCAAAGCCAGTTGATCTAAACTTTCAAAATCGTGAATATCACTGTGCTGTAATTGTTCATGCAACTGCTTATATTGCTGTTGCAACGTGTTTTGTGCGGCAGTTTTTAAGTCTAAACCTGAGTGATCGCTCGCGGCTAAACTAAACATCAATAATTCTAAATAGTGATGCACATTTTGCGTTGAACGGACTAAATTGACCAATTTTTCTTGGGCGTACAAGGTATCTTTTTTTAGGTTCTCTGCAGTCGTCGGGTTCTGTAAAAATGCGCCGAGTGTGGCTTGCATGTGTTCCAAATGCTGCAGGTGATCAAAATGTTGTTTAAATGCTGCAATTTGCATTGCCCATTTATCGCCTAAATGCTTCGACCAATCTTTAAATAAGGATAGTGTTAGTTGTAAATGTTGCAAAGCGAACTGCGCCTGATCAATATGACTTTGTTCGGCAACTTGTGCAGAAATTGCGGCAATATTAGGCAATAAATGCTGTAATTGTTGTGCAATTAACAGGCGTAAATTTTGGTCGGCATGGTCTTTTTTACTGAATTGAAATTCTTTGCTCTGAGCCGCAGGGCTGACTTTTTGCTGCACAGAAAGCAAATGTCCAATTTCTGCTTTATTGCGCACATCCAGCCATAAATGAAATTTTTTCACCCATTCAAAACTAAAAGCCAGCAATTGCTGAATTGAACCTTGTTTCAGTTCAAACTCAACTTCATGTACTTCAACTTCAGCATCTGCACAACGAATGTGACCAACATCTAAACTGATTTCAATGTCAGTATCTTCAACGGTCATTAGTCGTGAGGTACGTTGAATATCGGTTTCAAATTGTAGTTGCAACTGATCCCAATTTTGTCCCAAAGCTTGATTTAGCAATTGTTGTGCTTCGGGAATACTTTGATAAATTTGCAGATCAAGTTGTGGTGGAGTATCAGGATTTTCAGTTGGCGCAAGTGGATGGTTATGTTCAAAACTATGAAAATGACTTTGACCTGCCGCTTTTAAAGTTTGTACCCATTGCTCACCTTCTAAACGCAGTCTTAACGCCATGCCATGATGCACCAAGCTGTGCGTAGATGTATCAAAATAGCGTGCTTTTAATGGAATTTGAGTCGATTTTTTCGGGTCTAAAGTTTTGAGTAGTGCAGTACGACGTGCGACTGGAATTTGAAATTTTAATTCAACTTCGACCATGAAAAATATCCTGAACGTAAAGTATGTTGCGCCAAAGCAGCGGCAAACAAATTGGTATTATAAATGTGTGAAAATTGCAGAACTAAGGTTTTGCAAAAGTGCGTTTGATTGTAACCAAAATATGCCAAGAAGTAAGGCTTGACCTTGGCTTTTTTAGGGTCTGTTGGCATTTCCTAAATGGCTTGCGCTGTAGGCTAAAACTGAGCAGATCAGGCATGAAACGTAGGGTATAGCGAGACTATTGCCAAGTTTCATAACGCAATCTGAGAAAGTTTTAGCCACAGCCTTTCAGGACAAGCATATTTTTTGCTGCTATTGCGTTATGAGTCAGTTATTTAGAACGACTAAATTTCCTGTCTCATGCCTTATATCAGCTGAAAAATATGCGTTGTCGCAAACATAGACGAAGTGTCAACAGACCCTTGAGTTTGGTTTTTTTTTGGCTTAGTTTAAAGTGTCGTTGAGCGTAGCAAAAATAATTCAAACCTATAAACATCAGGATGATGAACATGAACGCAGCATTAAACCCCGAATTTGAGCCGACACCAGATCCCAAGTTTGAATTGCCAATTCAGGATTATTCAACATTTTATCGCTTTTATTTAACTGAACACCGCAACATTATGAGCCGTCGTTTGCACGTTGTTGGCAGTAGTATCGGTTTATATTGTGTGAGTAAAGCCATACGCCATAAAAAAGCCAAATATGTACTCTATGGTTTGCTGGCAGGCTATGCTTGTGCATGGGTCGGGCACTTTGTTTTTGAAAAAAATAAACCTGCCAGTTTTAAACAGCCTGTGTATAGTTTTATTTCAGACTGGCGGATGTTTGCAGATGTTTTACGTGGTCATTTAAGTTTGCAAGATCGTGCTAAAGATAAAATTCCAAGTTGAATTGAGTGTTTAGTTATACCGTTTAGGCAAAAACTAGACGATATGTGATTATTTTCATAAAAAATGTACAAATAAAATTAATTTTTTGTTGAAATGATAGAGTGAATATTCTAATAATGTGTCATCAAATTTATTGATAAAAGTTTGTGACTTTCCAAGCCTAGAGTGACCTTTCTCTAGGCTTTTTTTATGCGAAAAATTATATTCAGAATGGTGTTAAATCAGAAATCATTCATCTTTAAGAAAGGATATAGAGCAAGCAGGTTACTGATAGAGCGGCATGAAAAAATATAGACACATGATCATTTGTCGCATCCCCACATGCGCTCTGGCACAAATGATCATGTGTCTAAATGGGCGACCTAAATATGTCGTTATTCGCTGTAGTCACCCGTATGGATTTTAAAATCCATATCTTATTGAACTGGTTGCAGTTCTTGTTTTGCGCAGTTCAATTAAAGCTAAATCTATCTTTTAGCGCTATCACTAGAATTTGGTATTTTTAAGTTTTTGACTCAATAAAACCCAAACAAAATAGAAGCTTATAGAGCCTATATAAAAAAACTTGTTGAGCCTGAGGTTCTGACACATGCCGCCTGAATGTGTAATAATACAGACCTTGTATTATTTGTGGCTGAGATTATGCGCGGTTTATATTTGATTACCAATGATGATCCTATCGAACTGCTTTTGGCAAAATTAGAAGGGGCGATGGCAACTTATGAAGTCGCGGTGTTGCAATATCGCCGTAAAAATGTGCCTCAAGCTCAGCAGGCATACGAAATTGAATATATGAAATCGATGTGTGATCAATACAAAGTGCCATTTGTGATTAATGATGATCTTGAAACTGCAGTGAAATATGGTGTTGGCGTACATTTGGGTCAAGAAGATGGCTCTATTGTTGAAGCGGTTGCACGTTTACCACAAGATGTATTGATTGGTCGCAGTTGTAATAACTCGATTGAATTGGCAGAGCAAGCCATTGCTGATGGTGCAAACTACGTTGCTTTTGGTGCAGTCTATGCAACTGAAACTAAACCTGAGGCAAGTACACTTAGATTAGACACGCTCACACTGGCGAAGCAACAACTCAATGTGCCAATTTGCGCGATTGGTGGTTTAACTGTTGAAAACAGTCAGCCTGTCATTGAAGCAGGTGCAGATTTATGTGCAGTGATTAGTGATATATTAAGACGTCCGATGCATACTGTTGCACAGCGTGTTTATGATTGGTCTGCACTTTTCAAAGCAGACACTTAAAGCAGACAGCTAATTTTTTATTTTATTTTTTGAGTTGAGTGCCTCCATGAGCTTATCTCCAAAGCAAGAACAATTGTTTAAACAAGCCAATAAGCATATTCCAGGTGGTGTCAATTCACCTGTACGCGCATTTAACGGGGTAGGCGGAACCCCTGTATTTATTGAAAAAGCCAAAGGTGCTTATTTGTACGATGTCGATGGCAAACGCTATGTCGACTATGTAGGTTCTTGGGGACCAATGATTTTAGGTCATGCCCATCCTGCTATTATTCAGGCAGTGCAGGCTGCTGCTGAAGATGGTTTGAGTTTTGGTGCGCCAACAGTGCATGAAACGACTTTGGCCGATATTATTTGCGAAATTATGCCTTCAATTGAATTGGTTCGTATGACCAACTCAGGTACAGAAGCCACCATGACTGCAATTCGTTTGGCGCGTGGTTATACAGGCCGTGACAAAATCGTCAAGTTTGAAGGTTGCTATCATGGACACTCAGATTCGCTGTTGGTCAAAGCAGGCTCTGGACTTTTAACCAGTGGTGAAGGTGAAGCGACTTCTGCGGGTGTTCCTGCCGATTTTGCTAAACATACGCTGACTTTACCGTATAACGATATCGCCACCTTAAAAGAATGTTTTACAAAGTTTGGTGCTGAAATTGCAGGGGTGATTGTTGAGCCAGTTGCGGGCAACATGAACTTGGTTAAACCAATTGATGGTTTCCTGCAAGCAATTCGTGATGTCTGCGATGAACGCGGCTCAGTCTTTATTATTGATGAAGTAATGACAGGTTTCCGTGTTGGCTTAGGCGGTGCTCAGGCGCATTATAATGTTAAACCAGACTTGACCACACTCGGTAAAATTATTGGTGCTGGCTTACCAGTAGGTGCATTTGGTGGTAAACGCGAAATCATGGAATGTATTGCGCCATTAGGTAAGGTGTATCAAGCAGGTACTTTGTCTGGTAACCCGTTGGCGATGCGTGCGGGCATTGAAATGTTTAAACATTTACGTGCCGAAGGTTTTTATGAAAATTTAACTGCGCAATTGGAAAAATTGTTGGCAGGCTTGCAAGCAGCAGCAGATGAAGCAGGTATCCCATTCAAGACACAACAAGTTGGTGCGATGTTTGGTTTGTACTTTACTGATCAAGATGACATCACCAGTTTTGATTCTATGCTGAAATGCGATGTCGATGCTTTCCGTAAATTCTTCCACGGGATGTTGCAACGTGGAGTGAACTTGGCACCATCTGCTTTTGAAGCAGGCTTTATTTCATCTGCGCATAGTGATGAAGATATTGCTTATACCATTCAAGCTGCAATAGAAACATTTGCGGAAATGAAGGCGTAATTTGACCTCTGCTTAACACTGTCCTAAAAGGCATAGATATCTCCAAAATATCTATGCTTTAGGTTAAATTGAAGACATACTCTTCAATTTAATATCAAAGGCTTAGATCAGCGTCTTGTTAAACACTAAAATAGCCTGGTCAAACTAAATATGAATCCTATTACTTCATTTGCTCCCGCCATCAAAGATATAGCTTCAGAACGGCTTTGTTGTGCAACTATCTTGCACTATGATTTCATTGTATTTTTCTATCCAAATTTTAAAAACCTTTAAAACAGTATCTTAAAAAATATTTATGCAACAAAGCCTCCTGCATGCTATAAAACCCACATTTCTAAAAGCAGTCTGATTTAAAATTCAGCGTATTACTTGTTTCAGCAAAGCAAATCGGAAAATTCATCTGGTATTCGCAAATTTTGCATTGTAATTCTGTCTCAGGCTTTTTATTATTGCCGCCTTATTTTCACGATCAAGCCTGGAATTGAAATTGAGTAGTTTTCTAAGCGAACACCTGATTCATCGTGACGATGAGTTTATGGTAATCCATAAACCTGCTGGCATACTCACTGTTCCAGGTAAAACAGCAGATTTGCAAGATTGTGTGATCACTCGTCTGGTTAAAATTGAACCACGCACTTTGCTGATTCATCGTTTAGATCGTGATACTTCGGGTATTTTGGTATTCGCACTCACAAAATGGGCACAAAAGCAAATTTCGCGTCAGTTTCAAGAACGCCAAACCGACAAAACCTATCAGGCATTGGTGGCAGGGCAACTGCAAGGTGAAGGCACTGTAGATGTGCCTGTGGTCTATGATCCTGCACATCCACCATTACACATTGCCGATGCAACCCATAACAAACCTGCGTTAACGCATTGGCGTGCATTGGAACAGTTTGAATTGCAAGGGCAAATCGTGACTCGTGTGCAACTGACGCCTATCACAGGTCGTTCGCATCAATTGCGAGTGCATATGCAATATTTAGGTCATCCAATTATTGGTGATACTTTATATGCCACGCCCGAACAGCAACAACTCATGCCTCGGTTGTGTTTACATGCAGCAGAATTGAGTTTTCTACATCCACAAACTGAGCAACGTGTACAGTTTGTTTGCCCAGTCCCATTTTAAGCGAAAAAGATTACGCAAAGCCTGTGCTTTAGGCTCTCTTTTTAGTGCGCTTTATGTCAAAATATATTGCTATACGCCCTGAATTTTTGCTCAAATACTCAGCAGGTTTTGCGCAAAAATTTATACGTCCTAACTTCTAAATAAAGGTGGAAAAATTGCAGCAGTTTGCTATTGGTCAACGTTGGTTATCAGACACAGAAACGGAATTAGGACTTGGTGTTCTGATTGATGTAGATGAGAGATCGGTCAGCATTTTATTCCCTAAAAGTGATGAAACCCGTGTCTATGCACGCAATAACGCACCTTTATCGCGTATCATTTTTAATGTAAATGATGAAGTTCAAGACCAAGAAGGCAATGTGTGGACGGTTGAATCGGTCGAAGACCGTCATGGCGTATTGCGTTATAACGTAGTGCGTCGTTTGCAAGATAGCAGTGAAGAAAAGAAATCACTGAATGAAACCCGTATTGGTGCAAGTATCCAACTTTCAAAACCATTAGACCGCTTGCTTGCTAGCCAAATTGACTATAAAGAATGGTACGACTTGCGTATTGAAGCCTTGTTGATGCAAGCCAATATGCAAAGTAGCCCACTGCGCGGCTTGGTGGGTTCGCGTGTAGGTTTGATTCCACATCAACTTTATATTGCACATGAAGTCGGTAAGCGTTTTGCGCCACGTGTCTTATTGGCAGATGAAGTTGGTTTAGGTAAAACCATTGAAGCAGGTTTGATCATCCATCAGCAACTCAAAACAGGACGTGCGGAACGTATCCTGATTTTGGTACCTGATTCGCTGCAATATCAGTGGATGATTGAAATGCGTCGCCGTTTCAATCTGCAATTCTCTTTGTTTGATTTAACCCGTACGGCATCTATTAAAGAACACGATCCTGACCTGAATCCATTCTTGACCGAACAATGCATCATTGCTTCAGTCGATTTAATGATTGACCACGATGACTTACGCGAACAAGCCCTAGAAGCAGGTTTTGATTTGCTGGTGGTCGATGAAGCGCATCACTTAATGTGGAGCGAAGAAGAAGGTGGTAATGACCGTTATGATCTGGTCGAAGAATTAGCCGAACAAACCGCAGGGGTGTTATTGCTTACAGCAACGCCTGAGCAACTGGGTGTAGAAAGCCATTTTGCGCGTTTACGTTTACTCGATCCGCAGCGTTTTAGTTCACTAGACCGTTTCTTGGATGAAGAAGCGCAATATCAACATACGGCAAAAATTGCCGAAGTCTTAATGTCAGATGCCGCATTGGAAGAAAGCCATTTGGTTGCACTGGAAGGCTTGTTGGGACATCGCATTGAAGATAACCCAGAGCAGCGTTTCCGTGCCATCCACGAATTATTAGACCGTCATGGTACAGGGCGTATTTTGTTCCGTAATACCCGTGAAGCAATTCAAGGTTTCCCAGGTCGTGATTGTCAGCCTGCGCCGTTACCTGCGCCAGAAAACTGGTCTAAAGATGGTAAATTACGTGAACAAATGTGGCCAGAAGAAGCACAGCTCGATGGCAGTTGGATGGAAACTGACCCGCGTGTAATGTGGTTAATGGAGCGTTTGCGTAGCGACTTAAAACATAAAAAAGTGCTTTTAATTGCGCGTAGCGGCCCTGTGGTAGAAGCCCTTGAAAATGCGCTGCGCCTACATGCAGGTATTCGTACTGCAATGTTCCATGAAGGCATGAGCTTGTTAGAACGTGACCAAGCGGCAGCATATTTCGCAGAAGATTCTTATGGTGCACAAATTTTATTGTGTTCCGAAATTGGTTCAGAAGGGCGTAACTTCCAGTTTGCTTCAGACCTGATTTTGTTTGACTTACCTGCCAATCCCGACGTGTTAGAACAACGTATCGGTCGTTTAGACCGTATTGGTCAAGAAAACCGTATTCAAATTCATGTGCCGTATTTGGTGGGGACTGCGCAAGAGCGTATGTTCCGTTGGTATAACGAAGCACTCAATATTTTCAGCAATATTTCACCCACTGCACAAACCTTGCAGGAAAACTTTATTGTCGATTTAAAACACTGCT
This sequence comes from Acinetobacter sp. Lyrl_1, assembly GCF_051948795.1. Classification (NCBI taxonomy): domain Bacteria; kingdom Pseudomonadati; phylum Pseudomonadota; class Gammaproteobacteria; order Moraxellales; family Moraxellaceae; genus Acinetobacter; species Acinetobacter sp. Lyrl_1. The sequence continues at coordinate 5,364 of NZ_JAYJLK010000004.1, read as the reverse complement.
TACTTGCAGATTTAGGACAACAGTTTGAAGATTTACTGGAAGCAGTCAGTGTGCAGCGTGAAGCTTTGGAAGCTGAATTACAAGCTGGACGAGATCGTTTGTTGGAATACAACTCATGCCGTCCTGTGGTTGCACAAGAAATTGTACAGGCGCTTGAAGAATATGATGACAATACCACGTTGCCAATGTTTATGAAGCGCTTTATGGCATCGACCAATATTGACTTCGATGAACAAAGCAATGGCACGGTGATTATTAAACCAACTGATCAAATGCAGGTTCAAGGTTTGACCTTAGACGAAGAAGGCATGACCGCGACGTTCTATCGTGATCAGGCGCAAATTCGTGAAGATGCGCAATACTTGACCCTAGAGCATCCATTCACAGAAAGCGTGATGGAAATGATTAATACGCAAGGCTTTGGCAGCACCAATGTTGCGGTATTAAAATCTGCCGCTTTGCCACAAGGTTCAGTGTTACTGGAAGTTTGGTTTAAGGTGGATGTCATTGCACCGAAAGCGCTGAACTTACCGTCGAGCTTGCCACAGCAACTCATTCGTGTCTTATTGAGCGAAAAAGGGCAGGATTTATCGCAAAAAATTGCCCCTGAAATTTTAAAACCTTATTTACATCATTTAGATGGCAACAGTTGTCGTCAAGTGGTGAAAGCACGCCGTGACGCGATTGAAGCACGTTATAAACAGGCTTTGGAATTGGCTAAAACAGCATTGCCTGAACTTATACTACAAGCCAAAGACACGTATACCAAAAAATGGCAATATGAGATTGACCGTTTAAGCTATTTGAAACAATTTAACCCAAGTATTCGTGAAGATGAAATTACACGTTTACAGAAATTGCAAAAAGAAGGTGTGGCATTATTAGATGGTGCATCAGTCACGCCTGAAGCGATTCAGGTGATGGTGGTGGTAAAGCCATAAAAAGTGCATTCAATACTGGTGTCTAGTCGGTGTATTTGTATTGAGTCGGTTTTAATCAATCACTTTTTTAAATATTTGGCATCTTCTAAATTGCACGTTTTAAGTTGGGCATTGCGCCTCATTTTTACGGAGCAGTTTAGCGGGTGCTTTTTTAATATCGCAATAAAAATTTTGTGCGAGATTTTTCACATCACAGACTTAAACAAAGTAGCAACCAGTGCTTATGTGTCATTAAAATGACTCATAATTCATCTTTTTCAGCATTCTGGTCATTTGCAAAACCCAGTGGTATGCGTAGTTTAAAGGCTGTTGATCTTTTATCTATGATTGATGTGCCAAGTGTTGAATCTGTAAGCGCGTACGCATAGATCAAGTCACAGACCCGATATTCTTCTTTTAAGCGTATTTTAAATGACTAAAGCTGCAATTCATTTTACCCATGCCAATGGTATTCCTTCTGCCAGTTATCAAAAGTTTTTTCAATGTTTTGAAGCAGATTATCATTTAAAGGCAATTCCACTGATTGGTATGCAAGCAGAATTTCCTGTGACCTATAAGTGGACCTATTTGATTCATCAAGTGATTCAGGACATTGAGCAGCAGTTTCCAAAGCAACAAGTGATTGGTTTAGGGCATTCTTTTGGTTCATTATTAACCCTGATGTGTGCCTATCAGCGTCCAGATTTATTTTCTCAATTGATTATTATGGATCCACCTTTTGTGATTGGATCGAAGTCGGCATTATTTGAAATTTTACAAAAATTTAAACTGAAATATGTAGATCAACTCACACCTGCCGCCGTGACCATGAAGCGTCGAGATCATTGGGCTAGCCATGCAGAAGCCTATCAAGCTTTGCGGCATAACCGTTTATTTAAAAAATTTGATGCACAATGTTTTGAAGATTATTTTGCCAGCGGCATACAAGTCGATGCACAAAGAGGTGGTGTGACTTTAACAATTCCAAAACGGGTAGAAGCTGAAATTTTTAGAACCGTACCTGCATGGTGGTGGCGCACACCACGCAAAGCCCCAGATGTACCTGTGCATTTAATTACAGCAAGGCATAGCCCATTTTATTTGCAAGGTTTACCACAAGGCATGCAAAAAACTTATGGAATTGAGTTTAGTGTGGTCGAGGGAGGACACATGTTTCCTTTGGAAAATCCTGAAACCACAGCAACATATGTGCAGAAATTAATTCAAAAACAACACGCTTAATAGCAAAGTCTAGCAATTAAATGCTCAAACGCGCGTGACCTGATTCAGGAAAATCGTCCGATTTATCGTGTGTTATGTTAACGAATTTTGGCATCATCCAAATGACGTGCACCTTCTAAAATCATACGAATCATGGTCATGGTTTGTTCAGCGGTTTCTTTACGTTCAGTCGCAGGCATATCAATGACTTTGGCACCCATATTAAATACCAGTTGTGTAATGGCTTTTGCGACAATATCGGGATGCGCTAACTTGCTGTTATTTAAACGTTCTAAACGAATTAAATCATCTTGTAATTCTTGCTGAAAATAATTCAGCTGACGTTCAACCGCAAGTTTATATGAAGTTGAACCCGTATAACCTTCACGTAATAGCAGACTTAAATTGCCTTCATCGGTATCTAATTGTTCAATAAATACTTCAACCGAGCTGCGAATAATACTGTTTTGTTTAGATGCTTTTAAACGTGCTTCATGCAGAATTTGACGCAACACCACACCTGCACGATCAATCAGTTCAATTGCTAACTCATCAATATCTTTAAAATGACGATAAAAACTGTTTGGTGCGATGCCTGCTTCACGTGCAACTTCACGTAAACTTAAAGATGCGATACTTTTTTGTGGGCCAATTAAATTTAATGCTGCCTGAAATAATTCTTGTTTGGTAATGGTAGCTTTACGCCCAACCGTACGCACGACAAGAGGCTCATGAACCGTTTCAGATTCTGGAAAAGTCACATCATGGTTTGTTTTCATGGCAGGCTGAGTCATATTTTCAATAATTTATAAGCTTAGAGGCATTATAGCGGTTGCGCCAGTACTTGTGAAATGATTAGAAACAATACAGGTGTATATACAAATATATATACATGTGTATAATAATTAAAATTTCATCGGGTGGTGCTGAATCATGCAGCTAACTGAAAAAAGAAAATCTCCCTTAACCAGTATTGCAACTGCAGTACTAGATCCTTATGCAGCAAATTTCTGGTTGCAAAAAATTAATCCATTATGGTCGGTGAATCAGTCACTCGGCAAAATTGTGAAAAAAGATACCGCTGCACAAGGTGTAGTGAGCTTTACTTTGCAATTCAATAAAAAATTCCAAATTGGCGCAGCAGGGCAGCATCATCCTGTTTATGTGACAATTCAAGGCGTACGCTATGAGCGAACCTATAGTTTGACTCAGCTTGATGCACAACACGTTTTATTGACGGTAAAAAAAGTTGATCAGGGCAAAGTCAGCACATGGCTGGTTGAGCAAGCCAAAGTTGGTGATACTTTGGAATTTGGTGCGCCTTATGGTGATATGCAACTGCCTGCACAAGCCCAGCCTTTAATTCTATTGGCAGCGGGTAGTGGTATCACACCAATGTATAGTCTGGTACAAGACATGGCAAAATCTGGTCGTCTTAGTAGCACTCCAGTGACTTTAATGTATTGGGTAAAAACCTTTGCAGACGCAGCATTTAAAGCACAGTTTGAAGCATGGGCACAGCAATATCCAAACTTTAAATTTCAAGTGCTTTATACCCAAGAGCCGAGTTTGGCGCACAGCCGTTTAAATGCAGAACATTTAAAAGACTTAGCGCAAATTGAGCAAAGTGCAGTGTTTGCATGTGGCCCATCGGGTTTTACCACGCAAGCTGAACAATTACTTGCACAGGCTGCCTTGCTAAAAACAGAAGCTTTTAGCATGACGCCTGTTTTAAGTGACGATGTTGGTTTGGTACAAGTTACACTGACTCAATCGAAAAAGATTATCACTATTCCAAAAGGCAAGTCCATTTTAGAAAGTCTGGAACAGCAAAATATTAAACCTAAATACGGCTGTCGTATGGGAATTTGCCATAAATGCGTATGCAACAAGGCTGAAGGTTCAACTAAAAACTTGGTCGATGGTGTTCAAAACAGCGAACCGAATAACCAATTGAAAATCTGCGTCAATTCAGCACAAACCGATTTAATTATTGATTTATAAGCGAGTTCCGATTATGAATATGCCAGTAAAAATAGAATATTTCCGCAATCCTAAAAACCGTGAACTCACTCAATTTGAATTAGATGAGCTTGCACGTGAATTAGACGCCATTAAACAAGAAGTTTTGGATGATATTGGCGAAAAAGATGCTAAATACATCCGCCGTGTTTATTCAACCATTCGTTATAGCTCAATGGCAGGTCGTGCCTTATTGTTCGCAGGATGGTTCCCGCCAGCATGGGTTTTGGGTACAGGCTTGTTAGGCTTTGCCAAAATTATGGAAAACATGGAATTAGGTCATAATGTCATGCATGGTCAGTATGACTGGATGAATGATCCTAAATTCAATGGTGCAAGTTATGAATGGGATACGGTAGGTACTTCAGACAACTGGCGTCAAACCCATAACTTTAAACACCATACTTATACCAATATTAAAGGTATGGATGATGATATTGGTTATGGTTTGGTGCGTTTGTTCCCAGAACAACGTTGGAGATCAGGCTACTTATTGCAACCTTTATACAGCATTCCTTTCTGCTTACTGTTCCAATGGGGTGTTGCGATTCAGAATTTAGAAATTGGTAAAATTTTGAATGGCCGTAAAAGCAAAGCACAAGCTAAAAAAGAATGGCAGCCAATGCAGAAGAAAATTGGCAAACAATTGTTCAAAGACTATGTGTTTTTCCCACTAATTGCTGGGCCAGCGGCTTTGCCAGTATTTACAGGGAACTTGGTTGCGAATGGTATTCGTAATATTTGGACATTCAGCATTATTTTCTGCGGTCACTTTACGAAGGATGTAGAAGTATTTCCAAAGTCTGTGATGCAAAACGAAAGCCGTGGTCACTGGTATATGCGTCAAATTCGTGGTTCATCGAATCTTACAGGTTCTGAAGCATTCCACATTTTGACAGGACATTTAAGCCATCAAATTGAACACCATTTATATCCAGATATTCCTGCACGTCGCTATCGTAAAATGGCGCCAAAAGTACAAGCTGTGTGTGAAAAGTATGGCTTGAACTACAACAATGCGAGCTTAGTTAAACAGTACGGCAGTGTGCTTAAACGTATTGTGAAATATGCTTTTCCATTTAAGAAATAAGTGACTTACAAATGAGTTGTTTAGTACGAATAGATTAAGTGATTGATCTTGGTTTAAAACTATACTTCTATTTTGAATTAGAGGTGATGCTGTAAAGTGTCACCTTTTTTA